>JBEIDV010000001.1:0-54003 GCA_040383285.1 Crocinitomicaceae bacterium
AGGGCTTTTTTTTGTTATTTACACAATCGGGCGAGAGGTTTATGCCGAACAACGTTGAGGCAAGCCCGATCTTCTCCACTTCCGCCCTGCGAAGCTTGAAAAGCGAAGCAGGGCTTTTTTTTGTTATTTACACAATCGGGCGAGAGGTTTATGCCGAACAACGTTGAGGCAAGCCCGATCTTCTCCACTTCCGCCCTGCGAAGCTTGAAAAGCGAAGCAGGGCTTTTTACATTATTATCACTATCGGGCGAGAGGTTTATGCCGAACAACGTTGAGGTAAGCCCGGACTTCTCCAAAAATTATTTGATTACATTCACACATCATCGTTTTTTATATATTTATACAATAAATTACTCCATGAAAAAATTAATACTTACCCTATCGCTTTTCCTAACCTTTAACGCATTCACCCAAGTAGTCTATTCGGTTGATTCTAAATACGATGCAGACGTTAAAGTGTATGTTGCCTCTTCTAAATATGACGCGGATTTAGTAGTCTATAAATGTTCATCAAAATACGACGCAACCGACAATAAAGGGTTGTGGTTCTTTGCCTCTTCAAAATATGATGCTAAAAAGAAGATTTATTTCTGCGATAGCAAATATGATGCAGACTTAATTATCTACTTCACAGAC
Organism: Crocinitomicaceae bacterium; assembly: GCA_040383285.1. Classification (GTDB taxonomy): domain Bacteria; phylum Bacteroidota; class Bacteroidia; order Flavobacteriales_D; family Crocinitomicaceae; genus UBA952. The sequence goes on from JBEIDV010000001.1 coordinate 637, forward strand.
AGCAAGTACGATGCGCAATGGAGAACAAGTAGCAAAAAAAGCCTCATGTATTAATTAGGCAGTGTAACCTTCCCTAGATACACTGTTTATTATTCCATGAAAAGGAAACTTAGAATTTTAGGGATCACCTCATTGCTCACAGCGCTTGGATATTACTTATACCCCGAGCATCAGTTAATACCCGGTCAAAAAGCCGATAAAATCATGGTGTATAAATCTGAGCATGTCCTTAGATTGTACCACCAAGGAAAAATCATAGCTAGTTATTCAGTTTCCATCAGCAAGAACGGGTTGGAGGCAAAAAAAAAATGTGGTGACAACCTTACCCCCGAAGGACAGTTCCGCATTAACAAACGAACCTGGACATCCTATCACAAAGCAATAGATGTTGGCTATGGATGTGATGTATTAATCCACGGACAAAAATACGGCTGGGTAGGTAAATTTCACCGTTGGAAAGATTGGACCTTGGGATGCGTTGCCCTCACGAATCCCGAAATCGATGAGATTTACAATGCCGTTGATGATGGCTGTCCTATTGAGATCCTGCCCTGAATCACCGAGAAAGCGCATATATGTGTAAATTGCGCAAATAGATTCTTACCTTTGGAATATGCAAATCAAATTATTTCTATTATTCATTTTCTGCTGTTCCTTGTTCTTTGCACAGAAAAAACAAGCGCCTTTTAATGGTGAATTATTATTCACCGCTAAACGAATAATCCCTGCAGATTCCGCCAAAGAAAATGTACTTATTTACGCTAAAGACAGCTTATTAAAAGTCATTAACTTCTCTTCCCACATGGGAAAACAAGAATTAATCAAGCATTTAACAAAAGAAAAATCATACTTATTGCTTGAAACCACTAAAGGGAAGTTTGCTATTAAAACAGACTACAGCAAGGCCCAAGACACTAGCCTTCAATATGCTTTCACCAAAAAAATGGGTTCAAAAAAAATCAATGGAAAAAAAGCAAAAAAACTAGAAGTTAAATTCAACGACATCGACAAAAAATTCACCTTCTATTATTATAAAGATATTGATGCTAAATATGGTAGTGCATACACCAGTTTCCCGGGATTAGTAGTTCAATATGTGATCCCAACGGACCATGGAGTATACGAATATGTGCTAACCGAACTAAAACAAACAACCCCACCCCTAAGCCTTTTCATGATTCCTGAAGGCTACAAAAGAGTGACCCTCGAAGAGTTCATGGATGAGATGACCAAACCCTGATTCGTATTCAACACTTATCTGTGTAAAGAATTACTGATTCCTCAGCGTATCTTTAAGCCCTTTGTTTACTTTCGTATTTTAACAGAAAATGCGCGACAACGAATACATACCATTCAACGAGGAAGAAACACACTACGAAAATCCGAGTCCTTCTCGGAAGAAGGAGCCTAGCACTGCACCAAAAGCAAAAAAAGAACCCAAGGCTAAAAAAGAAAAAACGAATTCATTCGTAACTCCTGCTCGAATTGTTTCAACGTTCGGTGCCTTCCTTGCCCTTTCTTCTGTATTTCTATTCTTTGCATGCATCTCTTATTTCCTAACATGGAAAGCAGATCAAGATTCCGTACTTGGATATTCGTTTAGCGAGTACTTATTTAACAACAACATTGCCGCGCCTGACAACTGGCTTGGAAAACTTGGGGCCTGGTTCAGCCACCTGTTAATCTTTAAAGGCTTCGGTATTTCAACCATTGGACTTTGCTTAATCGGGTTTCTTGCTGGCGTGCGCCTTGCGTTTAAAATAGAACTCTTACCCCTTCTGAAAACCACCTTAATTACACTTAGCTTTATGGTTTGGGGCTCATTATTCCTGGGGTATTTCAACCAATATCTGAATTTTGCAGGAGGAACGTTCGGGTATTTCATCAACGAATGGCTTTTCTTATCCATCGGAGGCATACCAACGTTTTTATTCCATCTTTTTCTGCTCTATTTCACAATCACCCTGTTATTTAACCCGAATTATGGATCGTTTTTCGCCAAATTCAAATCAATCAAACTGAATCCCTCCTATTTTGAAGGGGAAGAGGATGAACAAATTTCCGATAAAGCCCCTTACAATAACATGAAGGTGGTTAATCCCATCCGTGAAAATGAAATCACAGAAGACCTGGTTTCAAAACCCGTTCATTTTGATGAATCCATTGAGGAGGAAGAGCTTGAAGATGAGCTAATTGATGACTCTGAATTAGAAATTACCTTCATAGACAAATCGAACGAAGCACAAACATCGGATCTAGCATTAGAAATTAATTCAAATGAAGAGGTTGAATCACCTGCATCTGAACCTGTTGCTGTTAAAAATCCAAGCACAGACACCACAGCTGATGATTTGGTAAGTGAATTCGGGTTGTACGATCCAAAAATGGATCTAGAATCCTACGTGCTGCCACCTATTGAACTTTTAAGAGAATATGGTGGAAGCGGTGGAGCTTCCGTTACCAAAGAAGAATTAGAAAGCAATAAAGACCGTATTGTCGAAACACTTTCTCATTACAAAATTGATATTGCAAAAATCAAAGCTACCGTTGGGCCAACTGTCACGTTGTACGAAATCATACCTGCGCCTGGGGTTCGAATTGCAAAAATTAAAAATCTTGAAGACGACATAGCCCTGAGTCTTTCAGCGCTTGGCATTCGAATCATTGCGCCGATTCCAGGGAAGGGAACCATTGGAATAGAAGTACCTAACTCTAAACCGGAAATGGTAAGCATGCGCTCCCTTATCGCATCAGAAAAATTTCAAAATTTTGATGGTGAATTACCGATAGTAATGGGGAAAACCATCACCAACGAAACATTTGTATTTGACCTAACGAAAATGCCACACTTACTCGTGGCCGGCGCAACAGGACAAGGTAAATCTGTAGGATTAAATGCCATTCTAGTTTCTCTACTTTACAAAAAACACCCCGCCCAAGTTAAATTCGTGTTGGTTGATCCAAAAAAGGTTGAACTCACCTTGTACAATAAAATTGAACGACATTTCTTAGCCAAGCTTCCCGGAGAAGAAGATGCAATTATAGTTGACACATCTAAAGTTGTTAATACGCTAAACTCGCTTTGTATTGAAATGGATGACCGGTATGAATTACTTAAAAATGCAGGAGTTCGAACCATCAAAGAATACAATGCCAAATTTATTGGCCGAAAGTTAAATCCCGAAAAAGGACATCATTACCTGCCCTACATTGTTGTACTTATCGATGAATTTGCCGATCTAATTATGACTGCAGGTAAAGAAGTAGAGCACCCCATTGCGCGTATTGCACAGCTGGCACGTGCCATCGGAATACACCTTATCGTTGCCACGCAACGTCCTTCAGTCAACGTAATTACCGGTATGATTAAAGCGAATTTCCCTGCTCGAATTGCCTTCAGGGTATTATCTAAAATAGATTCAAGAACTATATTAGATGGCTCAGGTGCCGATCAGTTGATTGGACGTGGAGACATGTTGATCTCAACCGGTTCTGATATGATTCGCTTACAATGTGGGTTTGTTGATACCCCTGAAGTAGAAGAAATTTGTGAATTCGTTGGTGATCAACGGGCTTACCCCAGCGCCTTCCTACTTCCTGAATATATTCCAGAAGGTGGTGAAGGAAGCGGTGAGGTAAATATGGATGAGATAGATCCCATGTTTGTTGACTCAGCGCGAATTGTGGTGATGAACCAACAAGGGTCCGCCTCTTTGCTCCAGCGTAAATTAAAATTAGGATACAACCGCGCTGGAAGAATTGTTGATCAGTTAGAAGCCATGGGAATTATTGGTTCATTTCAAGGAAGTAAGGCACGCGAGGTCTTGTTTGGAGATATTGAATCGTTAGATGAGTTCTTACGAGTAAAAGGATTACTTTAATTTAATCTATCGTTTTTGTAGCTTTACAGTCAATTTGATTGTATGAAGAATTTCCTTTTCGGACTTATATTACTTAGTTCAACACTGCTGTCGGCTCAACTTGTAACTATCCCTTCACCACTTAATAAATACTATCATTCCGGAACGGATTTTTCCCGGCATCACGACGTAATTCAGTATTTTGAAACACTTCAACGTATGTTTCCCTCACAGGTCACGCTCGAAACGTACGGCTACACCAATGAGGGTCGCCCCTTAATAGTCGCGTTCATTAGCTCGGAAAAAAACATCAAATCCCTAGAGAGTATTCGACTAAATCACTTAAGCAATAACAAGTCAGAAAATATTTCCATTGCCTGGTTAAGTTACAATGTCCATGGAAACGAAAGCTGTGGTACCGAAGCAGCCATGGAAACCGCGTATCGCCTGGTAACTACCGATGCGAAGTTATTAGAAAATACCTTGGTCATTTTGGACCCTTGCCTTAACCCTGACGGTAGAGACCGGTATGTAAATTACTTCAAACAATACCATAACAAAACAGGACAAGTGCATGTGCAAAGCGCAGAACACGATGAAACCTGGCCTGGGGGGCGACCAAATCACTATCTATTCGACCTTAACAGGGATTGGGCCTGGTTAACCCAAGTGGAATCTCAACAACGTATTAACGTGTACAATCAATGGTTACCTCACGTACATGTAGATTTTCACGAACAAGGTATGAATGAACCCTATTATTTCCCTCCCGCAGCGGAACCTTACCATGAAGTCGTTACGAATTGGCAACGGGACTTTCAAAAACACATCGGTAAGAACCACGCCTCGTACTTTGACAAAAACGGGTGGCTTTATTTTTCAAAAGAAATTTTCGACTTACTATACCCGTCATATGGAGACACCTATCCAACCTTTAATGGTGCGATCGGAATGACCTATGAGCAAGGCGGGTCTGGTCGCGCCGGACTTGGGGTGGTCACTATGGTTGGAGATACGCTGACCTTAGCCGAACGCATTGAACATCATATTATCACAGGTATTTCCACGATAGAAACGGTGAATAATTACCACACTAAATTAATAGAAGAATTTCAAAAATTTCAAGCAAAAAACCTAAATAAATCGCCCAATACATATGTATTAGATGGAGGTTCCCCCAACATTCATGCCCTCACATCCTTATTAGATCAGCATCAAATTATTTACACAAAAATTAAAGCGGATCAAGCTACTGAGCTCAAGGGATTCGATTACTTCACTAATCAAGATAAAACCAGAAAGCTCCTAAAAAATGATGTTTTGATTAGTACCAATCAACAAAAAGGAAATCTAATTAATGTATTATTCGAACAAAAAACTGCCCTAAGTGATTCATTGACCTATGACATCACGGCATGGTCGCTTCCCTATGCCTATGGGGTGGCATGCATGAAGGTCAATAAATTAGTTTCTGTAACTCAACCGGATCTACCAGAACAAATTAGTTCCTTTGCCTTAACCGAAGAACCATACGCCATAGCAGTTCCATGGGAAAACCTTAACGGGGCAAGAATTTTAAACGAATTATTGGAGATTGGCATTAAAGTTTCTATGTCTGAAAAGGAATTTACTACCAGTAAAGGAGAGTTCAAAAAAGGAACCTTGCTTATACTCAAATCAGATAATCCTGGCAAATCGCTTACTGCGTTAGTTCCACCGATTATAAATAAATTCAAACATCAAGCGACGGCGTTATATTCAGGTTGGGCAGAAGTTGGCACAGATCTCGGGTCATCGAGTATTAAAAACATTACGAAACCAAGAATCGGAGTACTTTTCAATGATCAAGCTTCCTCACTTTCAGTTGGCGAAATATGGAATTTCCTTGATGCAGAATTGGCAATTGAACATCAATTACTTCGTGATGGCGATGCGGACTCGTATGCATTGAGTCAGCTCGATGTAGTTTTTATTCCAGAAGGATTTCAAAGTGAGGACAACGCCATCTTAAAACAATGGATTAGCAGCGGAGGCACCTGTATCGTAATGGGCTCTGGCGCAGCAAATTTCATGGAATCAGATTTCGGGATGAAAATCGTAGAAGGTAGTAACCCAATCAACTCGGGCGACTTGGGCAATTACGGCAATTTAGAACGATCAAGCATCAGTGAAACAATAATTGGCGCAATCTACCAATGTAATGTTGACCCTTCGCACCCCTTAGCATTTGGATATAAGGACAACTACCACACCCTAAGACTTGCTGCAGATGTGTACCCATTTGAAGGAGATATTATCCAAAAAATAGCCGATAAAAATGCCTGGGTCACTGGGTTTGCAGGCTACAAAGTTAAGTACAAACAAGAGGGTGCTGTAACAGTTGGATCATTTGGAATTGGAGAAGGAAAGATTGTTTACTTTTTTGATAACCCCTTATTCCGAGGATTTTGGGAAAACGGCAAATTGCAAGTAGCGAATGCCATCTACTTTTTACGCTAACATAAGATAGCGCCTGAAGATTTAATTCCTTATCTTCGCACTCTAAGTTTAAATCAATGAAGAACTTCCTTTTTATTGCGCTTGTGTTCATCGGATTCACAGCATGTAACACCAAAGAGAAACCCTATTCCGTTTCATTTAAAAACAAAAAAGACAAGTTGTCTTATGTTCTTGGTGCCATTAATGCAAAAACCATTGTTAATTCAGGTACTGAAGCGTTCAATAAGCTCGATAAATCCTTGGTAGCAAAAGGATTTAACCAAAACCTAAACGGTACACCGGCACAAGAATGTCTGAATACCCTACAATTACTTTTCGGTCCAACCTATCAAGATTTCAATCCAAAATATGTGAAAGAAGGATCGCTGTGTATGGGAAGGATGAGTGGTTATGCATTCTTTTATGATATCCGAAAATTAGGGGCAATTGACAAGATTAACTTTGCGATGGTAAAAAAGGGATTCGAAGACGGCCTGTACAAACGTGACACATCCTTCCTAAAGGACAATACGATGCGTTTTATGATGACCGATTTCATGACCGGTTTAAATGTAACGAACGGAAAGAAAATGATGGAAAAGGCAAACAAAATCCCGGGAATCGCCTTACTTGAAGGTGGGATTTACATGGAAACCATTAAAGCAGGTACTGGCGCCAGTCCTTCAAGCTCTGATGATGTCAAGGTGCATTACATCTTAACATCTGCTTTGGGTGATACCATTCAAAGTTCATACAAAGGAGATGGCAAGGGGAATGTTGAACCAATACCACTAGCATTAAACGGAGGGGTTATTCCGGGATGGACTATCGCAATTCCAAAAATGAAAGTTGGTGGCAAATACCGAATTTATATTCCTTGGAATTTAGCATATGGGGAACAACAAGGAAAAGAATCGCTTTGCTTTCTCGTTGAATTACTCGCTTCCGGAAAGGAAGGTAGTTTTACTGCAAATTTGAAAAATCCGCAAGCCCAATGAAAAAATTAATTGTATTTCTTTCTATAATCATCGGGTTATCCTCATGTAATGAAAAAATTGACCTATTAGGCGACTACCAAGAAACGGCTGTAGTTTATGGCTTACTGGACCATGCAGATAGCCTACATTATATTAAAATTACACGCGCGTTTATCGGTCCTGGAAGTGCCGTGGACTTAGCCCAAATTCCTGATTCTAGTTATTTCAATCAGGTGGATGCTACCGTTACCGAATATGTTGGCGGGGTGGTAACTCGCGAATGGGAATTAAGAGATACCCTCGTAACTAATAAAGAAATCAATGGGGCATTTTATGGCCCGGAGCAAAAGGTCTACTATTTTAAAACACTTCCCACCGGGCCAAATGAGGCGCAACAAGGTTCACCAAGTGCATTAACTTCTTCCTTAAATAAAGACGCGACTTACAAACTGTCGATAGACATTGACAATGGGAAATTTACGGTTTTAGGTGAAACCGAGTTGGTTCACGGATTAACTTCGCCATCAAACTCCCAGAATTTCACCTTTAAATTCGCTAATAATCCAGGATCTTACGTTAGTGCTGGAGTTGCTGCAGTAAACACCTTCGGAAATGCGTTTGTGGTAAATTCATCCCTGAAGGTAATTTACAATGAATATGTTGGGTTAAATAAAACAGTAAATTCATTTGATTGGAAACTTGGAGAAGCAAGTATTTTACCAGGAGAATCCAGAACGTTTACAGCCTATGGAGAAACATTTTACACCCTCATGAAGAATGATGTAACCGTTGATCCATCAATAACGCGAAGAACCTTCGAAGGCATTGAATTCACAATTACAGGAGGGCACGAGGAATTATATAACTACATGGTAGTAAATGCACCAAGTTCTTCACTTTCTCAAAGCAAACCAAGTTATACCAACCTTACCGTAACAAACGGTAAACGAGTTGTTGGTATTTTCTCATCCCGACAAACACTGAAATTTTACAGACCATTTTTCACTAATGCCGCGCAAGCGTATATTCGTGCAATTGACAAAAAATCTACCCGAGAACTTTGCCAAGGTCCATTAACCGGACTATTACTATTTTGCTCAAACCATCCGGGAGACAATGTGGTAGGCGCCGAGGAATCCTATGCATGTCAGTAGCTCCAACGTATGGATGAGCGTAAAACCTTATTCGTAGATTTAATTCTACCGGTCCCCATTCGGAACCTTTTTACATATAGGGTTCCATATGAACTTAATAACGATATTTCAATTGGCCAACGCGTAATTGTTCCTTTTGGAAAGAATAAACGAATCACGGGGATTATATCAAAAATCCATGAAACAGCACCAAGTGCCTATCAAGCAAAGTACCTCGAATTTATATTAGATGATTCGCCAATTCTTTCACCGCATCAATTGCCATTTTGGAATTGGATTTCTGAGTATTATTTAGCCCCAATTGGCGACATTATGTCGGCTGCACTTCCTGCGAATTTTAAATTAGCCAGTGAAACCAAGGTATTAATACATCCAGATTTTGATGGCATAGAAACAACGGATGAACAGGAACAATTGATTCTTGAAACCCTTGCACATCGTGAGCAAGTGGATTTAAAAGAACTATCAGAAATTCTTGGGATTAAGAACATTCAAGTACTGATTAAACGAATGATTGATAAACGCGTTATTATCACTCAAGAAGAGATTAATCAACGGTATACGCCAAAAACAAAGACATTCATCCGCATTAACCCGTCCTTTTCAGAAGAAGATTTAGGTAGAACGCTTGAGGAACTGAATGCACGCGCGAGTACACATAGCCAAATGAACGCACTTCTCAGAATTATTCAATTAATACCGTCGCATGGTATTGATAAGGTATATCTGGATAAAATAATGCTACTAAGTCATGATGTCAGCCCAAGTTCGCTCAATGCCATTGAAAAAAAGGGAATTATAATACAAGAAAAATTACGAATCGACCGGGTTGGTTCATCCATAGAAGGCAATGCAGATTTCCCGGTATTAAGTGAGGAACAAGGTAGTGCGCTTCAAGCTATTGAGGATTCGTGGAAAGAAAAGGACATAACCTTGCTTCATGGTGTAACTGGCTCTGGAAAAACAGAACTTTACATTCACCTCATTCAATCTTATCTAGATTTGGGAAAACAGGTACTTCTTTTGATACCTGAAATTGCGCTAACTACGCAGCTCATTAACCGGCTTGAAAAGTATTTCGGTAAACAAATTGGGGTTTATCATTCAAAATTCAACCAAAATGAACGTGTTGAAATATGGCAAAAAGTTCATGCGAATCACCCCGAAGAATTCCGCGTAATAATTGGCGCGCGTTCCTCTGTCTTTCTTCCCTTTCAAGACCTTGGATTGGTAATCGTTGATGAGGAGCATGAAAGTTCTTACAAACAACATGATCCATCTCCACGGTATCATGGGCGCGATGCGAGTATCTATCTAGCTAAAATGTTTAATGCTAAGGTTTTACTAGGTTCTGCGACACCCTCCTTAGAATCGTTTCAAAATACCATTGATAATAAATACGGATATGTTAGGCTAGCCTCTCGATTTGGCGATTTAAAAATGCCGGAAATACTGATTGCAAATACGCAAAAAGAAACCTTAAGCAAATCCATGACTTCTCATTTCTCTAGCTTACTGATTGAGCACATGACGAAGGCCTTGGAGGATAAAGAACAAGTGATTCTATTTCAAAATAGACGTGGCTATACCCCCTATTGGTCTTGTGAAATTTGTGGATGGATTCCAAAATGTCATGCGTGTGATGTTTCACTAACCTATCACAAACACATCAACCTCCTTAAATGTCATTATTGTGGCTATACGAGTGCACCGATGGGCAGTTGTGGCGCCTGCGGCAGTCACAAGCTAAAAATGCAAGGCTTTGGAACCGAAAAAATCGAAGATGAGCTAGAAAAGATATTTCCTGAAGCAAAAATTGCGCGAATGGATTTAGACACTACGCGATCTAAGCATGCCTATTCCGAACTTATTACACGCTTCGAAAATCGTGAAATTGACGTGCTGATTGGCACGCAGATGCTATCCAAGGGCCTCGATTTCGATAATGTCAGTTTAGTTGGAATACTAGATGCCGATCACTTATTAAATCGACCCGACTTTAGAGCCTATGAACGTGGATTTCAACTAATGACACAAGTTGCAGGTAGGGCAGGAAGGAAAAATAAACGAGGCAAAGTTGTCATCCAAACCAAACAACCCGAGCACTGGGTATTGCAATTAGTAACTACGCACGACACCTTACAGTTCATTAAAAATGAATTGATGGAACGTAAAAACTTCCATTACCCCCCCTTTACTAAACTCATTGTAATCACATTAAAACATGCCGATGAAACCTTATTGAATCGAGCATCTCAAGATATGGCTATGCACCTAAAAAGCGCTTTAAAGGAACGCGTGCTTGGTCCTGAATTCCCAATTGTGAAGCGTGTACAAAATCAATATCAAAAAGAGATTAAAATAAAATATGAAAAATCGCTTTCTGATAAAAAAATTAAGGAGCACCTACTGGCACTCCTTACAAATTTTTATGAGATGGTTTCTTACAAATCCATCAAAGTGAATATCGACGTAGACGCCTATTAACCCAAATAACTTTTCAGAATCTTATTCTTTGAAGTATGCTTCAATCGTCGAATGGCTTTCTCTTTAATCTGACGAACGCGCTCTCTCGTTAAATCGAAGCGGTCACCAATTTCCTCCAAAGACATTGGTGGACGGCCATCTAAGCCATAAAACATACAAATCACTTCACTTTCACGAGGGGTTAAGGTAAGTAGTGAACGTTTAATATCACTTCGCAAAGACTCCATCGTTAGATTGTTTTCTGGACTTGGCATCCCTTCGCCGCTCAATACATCATACATATTCGATGATGATTCATCCCCTTCTACCAACGGTGCATCCATAGAAATATGTCTACCATTTTGAGCTAAAGATTGCTTGACCTCATCTGTACTGCAATTTAAAAACTCAGCTAATTCTTCCGCCGATGGAGGACGCTCAAACTTCTGTTCTAGCTCAGAAAATGCCCGATTTATTTTGTTGATGTTACCGATTTTATTCAGCGGTAAGCGAACGATACGAGCTTGTTCGGCTAATGCCTGCAAAATCGATTGACGAATCCACCATACGGCATAAGATATGAACTTAAACCCGCGGGTTTCGTCAAAACGCTCAGCCGCTTTAATTAATCCAAGATTTCCTTCATTAATTAAATCAGGTAGCGCAAGCCCTTGATTTTGATATTGTTTGGATACGGAAACCACAAATCGAAGATTCGCTTTTGTCAAACGCTCCAACGCGGCACGATCTCCAGCACGAATTCGTCGTGCTAATTCCACTTCTTCATCTGCGGTAATCAAATCCACTCTTCCAATCTCTTGAAGATATTTATCAAGTGATGCCGTTTCTCGGTTGGTTACCTGTTTCGCAATTTTCAGCTGCCTCATAAACTATTGTATTTTAACGTAGTGATGACTCTAACGCACAAACCTCAAAAAGGTTAGGCCTTTTTAGTAAAAAAATGAAAAAACTTTGGAATATTGTATTAACTCGTTAATCCGAGCGATCGACGAACACGAAATAATACGGGATTCGCTACGGCTTTGGCTCGTTGTGCACCTTCCAATAAGATGCGCTCCACTTCCATTGGATTGCTCATATAATATGTGTACCGCGAACGTTCTTCGGCAAATTTAGAACAAATCAATTCAAACAAGGCTTGTTTTGCATGACCATAACCATAACCCCCAGCCAAATAATTTGATCGCATGGTTTCAATTTCTGATGGATCTGCTAACAATTGATATAAATTAAACACATTGCAAGTATCTGGGTTCTTTGGATCCTCAAGTGGAGTGCTGTCTGAAGCAATACCCATGATCCGTTTACGCAACTGTTTCTCTTCCTCAAAAATATCAATGGTATTATTTCGGGACTTACTCATTTTATTCCCATCGGTTCCAGGAATCAGCATCGTTTGCTCATTTATGTGCTCATCAGGTAATACAAACACCTCCCCCATTTTCGCATTAAATCGAGCCGCCACATCACGTGTAAATTCCAGATGCTGTAATTGATCTTTTCCCACGGGCACTTGATTCGCATCATATAACAATATATCAGCTGCCATCAACATCGGATAAGTAAACAATCCACCATTCACATCTTCAAGACGGTCAGCCTTATCCTTAAAACTATGCGCTAATGTTAACCGTTGATACGGAAAGTATGTAAGTAAATACCACATAAGTTCAGTGACCTGAGGAATATCACTTTGCCTGTAAAAAACTACCTTTTTAGGATCTAACCCACACGCCAACCAAGTAGCAGCTGTCGATAACGTGTTGTTCTTAAGGGTAGTTGGATCTTTAATTTGAGTTAGAGCATGTAAATCAGCAATAAAAAAAAACGACTCATTACCTGGAATTTCAGACATAGCGATTGCTGGAATTATTGCGCCTAAAATATTACCTAAGTGAGGCGTCCCTGTACTCTGTATTCCTGTTAAAACTCTTGACATTGATTCTTTCTACAAAAATAACAAATCAGCAGATAAATTCACGAAATCAAGTTAATTCCTTACTTTTGACCATGCGGATATTTTTGGGAATTCTATCGCTTCTCTGGAAGGTATATATTGCCATTGTATTCTTTTTCTTTGCTATTAGTTTATTTCCCTTTTTCTTAGTTATCATTCAATTCCCTAGAACGAAGAACTACAGTTTTTATCTGTTTATTTTTTGGTCCTACATGATGCGTGTCTTTTGTTTTTATCCGATTAAAAAAATAAGGCACGGAAAAACACCAAAAGGACCTTATATCATTGTAGCAAATCATACGTCGTATCTGGATATTTTCTTTATGTATTCTATCGTACCTCAACATCAATTTATGTTTTTAGGCAAAAGTGAAATCTTAGGATACCCACTTGTTAGTACGTATTTCAAAAGCATGAATGTACCCGTTTATCGAAATGATAAATCAAAGGCAGGAAGAGCATATTTAGGTGCAATTAAAGCGTATCAACAAGGGTTTTCCTTGGCAATCTTTCCAGAAGGAACCTTTCCAGAAATAGACTTACCGAAAATGGTCTCGTTCAAAGGAGGTGCATTTAAACTGGCAAAAGAACTGAATGCACCAATTTTCCCAATTACCTTCATGAATAATTACAAATTGTTTTCAGATCCACTGGAATGGTTAGGACCTGCTCGCCCAGGCTTAGCTGTAGTTCATTTACATCCACTTGTCACAGTAGATCAAATTGAATCAATGACTGCTGAAGAATTGAAAGCGCATTGTTTTCAAATTATTTCAAAACCTCTTGAAGAAGCCCATCCAGAACTTTACTAACTTTACGGCATGAATATAGACGATAAACTCATAGATCACTTAAGTAACCTAGCGAAACTTTCATTCGAAGGTCAGAGTCGAGAGGCCTTAAAACAAGATTTAAAGAAGATCATCGGGTTCATGGATCAATTGAATACACTGAATACAGATCATGTCGAGCCCTTGGTATTTATGACAGACGAGGTAAATCGGCTTCGAAAAGATGAGGCATCCGTAGAAATTTCAAAAATGGATGCGTTAAAAAATGGACCAAAACACGACAGCGATTATTTCCGAATTCCAAAAGTGAAAGGAAAGCACAATCACTAATTAATATATCTAGATTTTTCAACAATTACGCAGCGATTGTTCTGCTGTCTGAGGTATCCAAGTTCATAACAGAAATAATAGGTATCCCCTTTTTGAGTTTGGAATGAATTGGTGTGATAGTTAAAATTATACCCCATTTCAATCAAATCAACTGTTGGCTTTACACATTGTTTATTTGAAAGTAGCTCCTCTAGAATTCTACGATTTTTACGCAAAATTCGATTTACTTTACGAACGGTAGCGTTGCTGTCTTCATTTAATCGATTATTAAACGTATTTCGGCAGTAATCAGAACAGAATTTCTGATCTTTTCGCCCGTTGAGTTCTTCATTACATTCACGGCAATGACGTTGATTCATAGTATAGTTGATTAACAAGAATTAACAAGGAAAAATAAAGGAAAGCATCCAAATAGTGCCAAATTTAGGCTCTGAAATTACACCCCTATGGAAAATATTATTTCTCAGGAAATACATCGAACCGAACAATTACGTCAAATTGCTGAAAAAATTGCCTCAGAGCACGAAGTTTTAGCAATACTTAAACGCGAAATCTCAAAAAAAATAGTTGGACAACATCAACTTATTGATCGCTTACTGATTGCGTTATTATCTAATGGTCATATTCTACTTGAAGGTGTTCCTGGATTAGCAAAAACGTTAGCGATAAAAACCTTATCAGATTCAGTGGATGGAACATTTAATCGAATTCAATTTACGCCTGACTTACTTCCTGCAGACCTAACAGGAACTCAAATCTATCAGCAAAAAGCTGAGAAATTCGTGGTTAAAAAAGGCCCTGTGTTTGCCTCTTTTGTGTTAGCGGATGAAATAAATAGAGCGCCTGCGAAAGTACAAAGTGCGTTATTAGAAGCGATGCAAGAACGTCAAGTCACTATTGGAGATGAAACCTTTACGCTCCCCTCTCCTTTTCTTGTTATGGCAACTCAAAATCCCATTGAACAAGAAGGTACGTATCCACTTCCAGAAGCACAAGTAGATCGATTCATGCTTAAAGTTACCATCGGATATCCATCAAAAGCCGAAGAATTATTGATTATCAGAAATCATATTCAACCTTCGCTTAATCAACAGGTTAATCCGGTAATTTCTTTAAACGATATTGAACGTATGCGTTCGCTGGTGGATCAAATATACATGGATGAAAAAATAGAACACTATATTGTCTCCTTAATTTTCGCAACACGAAACCCATCGGAACATGGTATTAATGACCTTGCAAATTTCATTTCTTTTGGCGCTTCACCCCGAGGAAGTATTAACTTGGCAATGGCAGCTAAAGCACATGCATTTTTAAAAGGCAGAGCCTTTGTAATTCCAGACGACGTGCAAGCCATGGCCAGTGATGTGTTAAAACATCGAATTGGAGTAACCTATGAAGCAGAAGTTGCAAATTTAAAACCGGAAGATTTAATACAACAAATTATTTCGCGCGTAGAGGTTCCATAGTAGATGAATAGAGCAGAAATACTCAAACGGATTCGGACCATAGAGATCGCCACAAAAGGCCTAAGTAAGGATTTATATTCGGGTCAATATAAAACGGCATTTAAAGGAAGAGGAATGTCCTTTGCGGAAGTGCGGGATTATCACTATGGTGATGAAATACGTGCGATAGACTGGAATGTTACTGCTCGGTATAATACACCCTTTGTTAAAGTATTTGAAGAGGAACGAGAATTAACGGTGATGGTTTTAATTGATGTTTCAGCCTCTTTCTATTATGGTACAGACCAACATTCAAAAATTGAAAAAGCCATAGAGTTTTTGGCTACGATCGGGTTCTCAGCACTTGCAAACAATGACAAAACTGGTGCGATTTTTTACACGGAAGAAGTAGAATCTTATATACCTCCTAAAAAAGGAAAAGAACACCTCTTATTTATGATTGATCGCTTAATTGCTTTCAAGCCAAAGCATATAGGTACATCCCTGAGCGCGCCATTAAAAACACTTAGACAAACGCAAAAGAAACGATCCATTTGCTTTTTGGTTTCGGATTTTGTTGATGAATCGCTTAACTTGGATGAGCTGTATCTAACAAAAAAATATCATGACCTTATCGGAGTGAAAATTAATGACCCAAGTGAAAAAGAACTGCGTATTCCTGCATTTTATCAAGTTATTAATCCTGAAAACGGGAAAACAGCATGGGTAAATGGCTTTTCCGCATATTTTAAAGGGAAGGTTACTTCAAACTTTAACGCTCATGAAGAAGAAATACAAAACGCCTTAAGAACCCGTGGAATTCCGATGATTAATTTAAATACGCATGCTTCAATAGTAGAGCCCTTAACACGCTTTTTCAAACGTCGAGCATGACACGGATAGTTTTTATCTTATCGTTAACGTGTTCATGGATAGCTACTTTTGCTCAAGAAGTTAGCACCTATGTTTCATCTAAAGAAGTTAGCGTTGGAGAGGTATTAGTTGTGCAATATGAAATAAACCTTCCCAAAGGACAAGGGATAAGATTCAATCCGCCTGTTGGTGATTTTCCATGCAAACGAATTGCTGAACAATCGAATTTAGCCGGGTCCGAATTTACTGAACTAGAAATAATTGGTTATTCAGATACAGTTTTGAATTCTAACGGAACAAGTCTTTGGAGGGCTCAGTTTAAACTAATCCCATGGGATACAGGAACCTTGGTACTTCAACCACTACCATATTTACTAAATAATCAAATGGATTATTTCACCTCTATTTTGATTGAATCATCCTTTGTACCATCCAAAAAGGGAATTCGTATTTACGATATAGATGAATCAATCTCTCCGATCAAAAAGGACTTTATCCTATCTGAATTTTTATTGAAATACTATTGGATTCCTGTTATTCTGCTACTGGTAATGTTACTTATAATATGGTATAAAAGACGGAAACGTCCCACATCCCCCACACCAATACCACTCTCACTAAAGCAACAAACCCTACAATCAATTGAAAAAATTATACAAAAGAAACAATGGGAAACAAATCAAAAAATCCATTACACAGAATTTAGTTTTATACTCAGATGGTATTTATCCGCTCGATACAACATTAATTTATTGGAACGCACCACCTTTGAGACAATTTTACTACTTAACGCGTTAGCATTAGATGATTACCTTTTAACGCAGATTAAGCAGATTTTCGCGGAAGTTGATTCGGTTAAATTCGCCAAAACTTCGCTGACACAGGAACAACATGAAAAACTCTTAGAACAATTAAAAGAGGTTGTAATTATAAGTAGTCCTGTAGAAACACAACATGTTTAATAGCTGGAATATACATATCGACCATTATCAATTTTTAGAGCCAATGTGGTTTTGGGTGCTACTAATCGTACCTTTTTTAGCTGGACTACTTATAATAATTGATCGACGCAGAGGAGGGGATTGGAAATATAATAATTCAATGGGCCACATTCGCACTAACCGAATAAATCCATTATCCATATTGCGGAATTTAGTCATCTTACTGCCTACCCTTTCCCTAAGTTTACTCATTATTGCAATGGCTAAACCCTATTCATGGCAAGAAAGTGATCAAAAACACGAAGAAAACAAATACGGTATTGATATCATGATTGCAATGGATGTTTCGATGTCCATGTATGCAACAGATTTTAAACCCAATCGACTCGAGGCCGCCAAAGAAGTCGCTATCGACTTTATAAATGGACGAAACGGTGATAAAATAGGATTAGTTCAATATGCGGGAGAAGCATTTACTAGCTGTCCCCCTACCCTGGACTATCCGATATTAATTGAACAATTAACTAAAGCGGATGGCATGGAAATGGAACCGGGAACCGCGATTGGAACGGGTTTAGGGACCGCAGTAGTTCAATTAAGAAATACACAATTAAAATCTAAGGTTATTATTTTGCTCACCGATGGAAGCAATAATTCGGGTGATATCAGCCCTCAAGAAGCCGCCTTACTTGCCAAAGAAAAGAATATCTGTGTATATACGATTGGAATCGGCAGTAACGGAATTGCCCCTACACCGGTAATGACATCAACAGGAATGGTTTATGAGAACTTACCTGTAGAAATTGATGAACAAATCTTAACTCAAATCGCTACAACTACAGGTGGCATGTACTTTCGTGCAGAAGACAAAGAAGGATTAATAAAGATTTATAAGCAGATAGAGATGATGGAAAAACGAAAGATAACACATAAGGTGATTCAAGCCGATCCCCCTCCTACGCCACACGCATTTTTAAATTGGTCATTTGTTATCCTGTTAATATACGTAGCAGTAACCTCTTTAATATACCTACCTCAAATCAACGAATGAAGCAGAGGAAATACTTAATTTACACCGCATTATACATTGTATTTTTCATACTGTTCTTGGGCGGACTTTCAAGTTATTTTGAACATTCAAATCAAGGGAACTCCCCGTTAATATTTATAAAACCCGCCTACCTTCAGTTGTTTTGGATACTTCCCTTTTTATATGCCACATTTTACTGGAATCAGTTAAGAAAAGATCGACTAGCAAAGCAGTATGGAAGTCCAATGTTTGGAATGAAGGGTAAACCATTCATCAGTGCAAGCGCTCAATTTTTATTCATCACAAGTTTAAGCTTTATTATAATTGCACTTTCACAACCTGTATATGGTAAAAAGAAAGTACACGGTATTTCAAAATCTATGGAAATCGCTATATGTTTAGATGTTTCTAATTCGATGAATGTTCGTGATCTTCAAGGTGAATCAAGACTGGAAGTTGCAAAACGAACTATCAATGGCTTAATTAGTCAACTGTCAGGAGAAAAAATCGGACTGTGTTTATTTGCGGGGAATGCTATGGTTCAATTGCCATTGACATCAGATTATCAAACTGCACAACTTTTTACAAGTGAAGTTCAAACAGCTTACATTTCAGAACAAGGTACAAACGTTGTTCAAGCGTTAGAAACTGGAGTATTAATGTTCTCAAAAAGTAATGAACCCAAATGCATCGTTATGATTACCGATGGTGAAGATCATGAAAATCAACAAAGTGAAATCTACAATTATATCAGAGAACAACAAATAGCATTTTATGGTATAGGCATTGGGACAAACAACGGCGGTTCTATACCAGAGGATCCATACCAACTAAATTCCTCTGTTAAGCGTAACGCTAATGGTTTCACAGTTATTTCAAAACTCAATCCAAATTACATCAAAGACCTTGCGAATCGATTAAATGGAACCGCAATAATTACGAGTGAAGCATATCCCGATTTGAATGCGATATTAACAGAAATTAACCGCGCCAAATCGACAAAATCACGAAATTTGGACTTTGAAATTAAAGCGAGCATATACGAATATGCGGTATTAATTGCGTTGATTTCAATAGTTTTATGGTTTATAGTGAAAGGAATAAAAACATATGAATAAATTTTACTTGTTTATTCTTCTTGGGTTCTTTGGTCATGTTAGTTTCTCG
This sequence comes from Crocinitomicaceae bacterium, assembly GCA_040383285.1. GTDB lineage: Bacteria > Bacteroidota > Bacteroidia > Flavobacteriales_D > Crocinitomicaceae > UBA952. The sequence continues at coordinate 20,130 of JBEIDV010000001.1, forward strand.
CAGCAGTGGGTAGATTCAATTATGTTGGCTAGAAAAGCATATAAATCAAAAGATTATAGTACAGCCGATAGAATATACACATCCCACTATAAAAAGTCAAAATCAAAAGGAGGAATCGACGAAGAACTTGCTCAAACTAAATACCGCCAAAGAGATTTTAAAGGGGCGATTCACTACTATGAGAAAAAATTAAAATCAGCCAAATCAACTCAAGAAAAAGCTAGAATTCATCATAATTTAGGAAATGCTCACTTTGAAAAGGGTGATTATAAACAAGCTATTGATTCATATAAATCTTCGTTACGGTTAAATCCCGCCGATCAAAAGACGCGGTATAATTTGAGTGAGGCGCTTAAACGCGAACATGCACGTCAAAACAAACCGCAAAAAAAGAATGACCAAAACAATCAAAAAAAACCAAATTCCCCTAAAAAATCTCCAAGCGATAACGCTAAAAAAACCTCAAATCAAGCAAATCAAAAAAATCCCACGAACCCAAAAGACGCTCAAAATAGTAATGGAAATCTACCTAAAAAAGATGTAGAACGAAAATTAGATGAACTTTCAAGAAAAGAAGGAGAGACTCGACGAAGAATGAGTAAAGGAAACCGAACAAAAGGCGCTACTAATTCATCGAAGAAAGATTGGTAATGACAAAATTATTCACCGTATTTATTTGTTCGTTAGTTTGCATCTTGCACGCTCAAAAACACATAGTTAAGCTCGAGGTGAACCAAAAAAAACTGACGCTTGGGAATGAACTAATTATTACAGTTCGCTCAAACGTTGAAGGAGAAATTTCAATCGATTTCCCATCAGAATTCGTGCGGGGATATGACGTAATGAGTGGTTTGGAACAAGAAGTTGACTACAACACAGGAATCGTTAACACCATTAGTTATTACTCTCAAAACGGTAGTTTTAAAAAAACAGGAACTTTTGTTGTAGGTCCCGCATATATCAAACGTGGCAAGCACATTTATAAATCAAATACGGTGCAGGTAACTGTACAAAAAGAACCGATTGATAATAGCAATGGAACTATTACTTCAAGGCAACTAAAACAGCTAGCATTTGGTGTAATTGAAGTCAATAAAACATCGCTTTATGAAGGAGAGCCCTTGCTTGTTCAGGCAAAGGTTTATTCACGTTTTGCCCCAACCAGTATAGAAGATTATCAATCATACAAATTGGAGCAGAGTCTGGATAAGCATACCTTAGATAACAGTCAAAATTTAACTGCGAAACGTGAAACCGTTAAAGGAGTAGGCATGTTTGTTATTAACCACGATCGAAACTTAGTATTTCCTTCCGGTGGGGGAGCACTTCAAATAAACCCCTTCAAACTGATATTACGTCAAAACAATGACGGTGTGGCTGTAGTTTCAACAGGAACAAACATAACCGTAAAACCTCTACCACCGAATGCTCCTAGATCATTCATTGGCTTTGTTGGTGCCCTTACCGCACAATGCCAATACGAAGGTTCTTGTGACAAAAAGGGTGACGTCTTAAAGCTTGAGGTGGTATTAACGGGTAAAGGAAATCTACATAATTTAGATGCGCCAAAAATCAAACTTAGTAAAGGGTTAATTCAATTTGGAAAACCTGAACTTACGGAAGAATTCTCTTTTGGTCCGTACGGAGCAGAGGGTAAAGTGATTTTTAAGTACTCTATCCAATCTACAGATAATACGGTTAAATCCATAGATAAAATACGTGTGACTTATTTCAACCCAGACAAGGAAGAATATATTACGTTAACAATGGATGGATATGAATCTAAAATAAACAAAAGCCAAGCATCCATTAATAACAAAGGAACAACTACCATTATTAAAAAGGATCCCAATCAAAAGAAAAACACATCACAGCAACAAGCTACAAATACCGCTTCATGGGTTGTACTATCTATTGCTTCACTTCTTTTCCTCGCTTCTATCGGCGTATTTTTCTCACGGAAAAAGTCGCTAAGCGTAGAAAAAAATAAACCAATCAAAGAAAACCCTTTGTTAAAAAGTCAAGCAATCAATGGTTATACGTTTGACGAACAATTTGAACAAGCACTATCTGAACAAGATTTAACACGCATTGAACGTTTAATATTTTCCACCTTGGCCCAAGCATTTAACAAACCTGTTGAGGTTATTAATAAGGAGGAATTACTAACCGAACTTAGGCTTCGAAATGAATCAGAATTTATTCAAATTTCTGCATGGTCCCATGCGATCCAACAAGCGAAATACGGATTAAATCTAAACGAAAGTGACGAGCAACAACTCCTGAACGAAAGTAAGGCTGTCTATGCCCTAATCAAACGAAATTATTCTATTTCGTAGGTTGTTCCGTCTTGAACCGCATCGACCGCTTGAAAAAATTCTCGTGCCTCTTGGATATGTTGGTCCGAATTAGCGTATCTAGAGGAGAAATGCCCTAAAAAAAGTTTTCTGACATTTACTTCTTTTGCCAAGCTAGCAGCATCCGCAGCAGTAGAATGAAAAGTTTGTTTTGCTCTGTCCTTACGATCATTCAAAAAGGTAGCTTCATGATATAAAGTTGTTGTATCTTCTACATAGGTTTTTAGCGCTGCAAAAGGCTTAGTATCGGAACAGTAACTATATATCCTGGGCTTAGGCATTGGTAAGGTATAGTCTTTATAATAAACCCACGAACCATCAATGCGTTGAAAGTTGATTCCCTGAGCAAGAAGTTTTAAATGTTCGTTACTTAAATTCGTATTACTGACGGCATTTTTATCGATTTTAAACCGTTGAAATTTCTCAACAATACTAAATCCGAATGTCTTTATTCGATGTTTTAGTGGAAATGCATAAATACACATTCCTTCATCTTCAAAGATTATTTCTTTCGAGTTAAGTTCGAGGGGAACAAAGGTGAAATTGAAGTTGAGTTTTGTTTCACTGGCACGAAATATCACGGATAGAATTTCCAACAATTCTGGCGGTCCATATAATTGAACCCCGGATGTCCTACCAAGCAAGCTCATTGTTCCTAATAACCCGGGGAGGCCATAGAAATGATCCCCATGTAAATGTGAAATTAATATATGATTTATACGCTGAAAAGGAGCATTGAATTTTCGGAGTTGTTGTTGTGTACCTTCCCCGCAGTCTATGAGGACATACCGATTATTACAGTAAACTAATTGAGATGAACATGCACGTTCTGTGGTAGGAATTGCGGCTGAACTCCCAAGAATTAGGGCGTTGAAATTACTCAAAATCCGTTAAGGCCTCTTCAACGGATTGAAAAATCCTAAAAACTCGGTCTAATTGGGCAATTTCAATCATTTTAAGAACTACGGGTTGAGCTCCCGCGATTGCAAATGCCCCATTTGTATCCTTACACAATCTATTCGCAACTAAAATTGCGCTTAAACCAGAAGAATCACAGAACTTGGTTTTGCTAAGATCTAATAACATCTTATTATGGCCATTTTTATTTTCAAAAGTAAAAACTGACTTAAGATCCGGTGCGGTATGGGTATCTAATTTATCAACCATTGAGGTAACTACCACAACATTGTTTCGAACATCACTTGTAAAGTTCATAATAGGCATTTGCTCAAATATATCAATAATCAGCGTTCAATTTGCGAAGCGAGTAAATAAATCACTGCCATTCGTATGGCTACCCCGTTTTCAACCTGATTTAAAATAATACTTTGATCGCCATCCGCAACCTCCGATGTGATTTCAACCCCTCTATTTATGGGACCAGGGTGCATGATTACTATTTCTTTTCCTAGACTATCTAATAATTCTTGGTTCAGACCAAATTGCAATGCATAATCACGTAAGCTTGGGAAATACTGAATATCCTGCCGTTCCAATTGAATACGTAACATATTCGCAACATCACACCACATGAGTGCTTCATGCAAGTTATGTGAAACTTTAACTCCAAGACGTTCGATATATTTCGGAATCAGCGTGGAAGGTCCGCAAACCATAACTTCAGCGCCAAGTTTTTGTAAACAATAAATATTGGATAGGGCAACCCGTGAATGCAAGATATCTCCAATGATTGCTACTTTTTTCCCTTTAACAGTACCTAACTTCTCCCGTATGGAATACGCATCAAGCAAGGCTTGCGTTGGGTGTTCATGGGTACCGTCTCCAGCATTGATAACTTTTGCTGGAATATGTTTTGTTAAAAAGCTAGCCGCCCCTGGAGACGCATGCCTAATTACAACCATGTCCACTTTCATTGACAAGATATTATTGACCGTATCAATGAGTGTTTCTCCCTTTTTAACCGAACTATTAGCTGCAGTGAAATTAACTACATCCGCAGAAAGTCGCTTAGCTGCTAATTCAAAAGATAAACGCGTACGCGTTGAATTCTCAAAGAATAAATTTGCAATGGTAATATCCCTCAAAGAAGGTACTTTCTTTATGGGACGGTTAATTACATCTTTAAATGAATCAGCCGTTTTGAAGATCATTTCTATATCCTCAGCTGTTAAATCACGGATTCCCGTAAGGTGCGAAACGCTTAAATTATTCATTCGAATCCTTCATGTATAATTCTACTTTATCTTCTCCATCAACCTCTAACCAACTCACTTTTACTTTTTCATGAAACAAGGTATCAACCGATTTGCCTATGTAATCTGCTTGAATTGGTAAATCTCTATTAAACCTACGATCAATCAACACAAGGAGTTGGACCTTCGTTGGCCGTCCAAACGTTAACAAAGCATCTAATCCGGAGCGTATCGTACGACCGGTAAAAAGCACGTCATCAACCAATATCACCTGCTTATTTTCTATGCTAAAATCGATGTTGGTTACACTTGGTATAATGGGTTTTTCTCGTCTTCGAAAATCGTCCCGATAAAATGTAATATCTAAATTACCACAAACAGGCGTAGTAGATAATATTTCGTACAATTTATCTCTTAACCGTTTAACAACATGTATGCCTCTCGGTTGCAGTCCTATTAAAACGGTATTTGAGAAATCCGAATGTTGTTCAATAAGCTCGTGGCACAACCTTGTGAGGGTTAAATCGAATTGTTGGGCATCGAGAATAACCTGCTTATCCATTCTGGACAAAGATAGTAAAAAATCTGAAAAATGATGGCGGATTACTTTTGTAGAAGAACGGAAGCATAGGCCTTAATGGCTTTGCTTTCACCGAAAGAATCTACTTGCTCATGGGTAGTTGCCTTAATGGAAACCGCATCTACTTCAACTTCTAAAATTTCTGCAATAATCGATTGCATTTTCGGAATGTGTGGATTAAGTTTCGGAGCTTCAAGTATTACAGTTGAGTCAAGATTAATTACGGAATAATGATTCAACTTCATTAAACTTACTACATTCGATAAAAGTAATTTTGAATCGATCCCTTTGTATTGTGGATCCTTATCTGAAAAATGAAAACCGATATCGCGTAAATTGGCTGCACCAAGAATTGCATCGCAAATGGCATGAATTAGAACATCGGCATCCGAATGTCCAACTGCGCCGAGCGCAGACGGAATTTCAACTCCACCTACCATTAATGGCCTGCCCGACTCTAACCGATGAACATCTACGCCGAAACCAATTCTAATTGTCATAACCTATTCAGCTGATTTCACCTGCTTTTCTCCGAGGTATAAACGCAAGGTGAATCGAAGCGTATTCGCTAAAGGATTTTGGCGGCCATTAAGCGACGCCAAGTATGAAAAATCAATACCAAACATATTGTATTTAAGACTAGCCCCTAAATTCAAATATTGTCGGTTTCCTTTATTTTTACTTTCATAGAAAACTCCAGATCGAATAGCAAACGTTTCGTTGTACCACCATTCTACACCACCGGCAATATTGATTTCAGAAAGTTCCTCTTTAAGCTTGGAGCCTTTAACCGTTTGGTAGGTTCCGTCACCATTCATAATATAATCTCCATTTTCATCTTTCGCTACGACTCCTGGCGCATCATAAAATGATTGAAGCATACCATTAATGACCCCAACGTCTCCACTTCTACCCGATAACATGACTGTTTCACCGTCTATTTTATCATAGAAGGCAGGTGTTGGCACTAATAACCGCTGTATATCTACTGAATATGTTATGGTATTATATGAATCATATTTTATTTGTAATGCGTTTCCAATTTTTAAATTCATTGGAATAAAATCCCTCTTTGCTAATACCGAATATGCTACTTTGTTACCAATATTATTAATCGTTGTAGCAAACATGTAGGTTGCATTCTTATTTCCTAATTTAACCCGGTCATTGTAGTAAGCGAACGATAAATCAGCTGCACCTACTTTACCAGCCTTGGTCATTACGCCAGCTACCGTTAACCCGCCTGTAAGGTTTGAGTAGGCAAATTTACCATTGACTCCGATACTGAATTTGTCAGACAGCTTGAATGCATATGCTCCTGTAAGTTCGAATTCGCTTGGCTTATCATCTCGCAACACATTTCCAGATGCATCTGTAAATGTTATCTCACCTAAACTAAAATAACGCAATGCGCCTCCGATGGCATGTTTTTTATTCACTCGATAATATCCAGACAAATAGGATAAGTGCATATCATTCGTCAATTGACGAAGCCATGGCGTATAAGACAAACTCAATTCGCTGTTCTTTTCTGCAAAACTTAAGCCTGCGGTATTCCAATATACCGAAGTCGCACTCGGACTTAAAGCTGTTCCGGCCTCTCCCATTCCTCCTGCTCTTGAATCAGGCGTTATGGCCATAAATGGCAAGGCTGTAGTGATGGTGTTTAATTGCAAATCATTTTGGTTGGCATCTTGAGCAAAAACCACCAAATGGGAAATAAAAAGTACTGGAAAAAATAATAATATCCGCATAATAAATGTGTATACAAGGCGCTAATATACGGAATTCGGGATGCTTTATTGTATGATCTAATTTAATATCACCAATTTTTCTGTTTCTTCTGCTCGTTTTCCTTCGCTATTTTGATATTGTAAGCGATAAATATACACGCCATTTGCTAGCTTATCCCCAAAATCATCCCGTCCGTCCCAAAACAAACCTCTGGTGGTAAATCCTTGCGTATTTACTTGGCTTTGTAATGTTTTGACAAGCCGTCCACTAATGGTAAAAATCTGAACTTGAACATCCATTACTTCACATGACTGATTGTGCTCAAGCATAAACTCGGTTGATGTTGAAAATGGGTTTGGATAATTATATAGCCTTTTAACCAAAGGGGCTTCCACCGCTTGCACAGTGAAGGAAATTCTAACATCGGATGAATTATTATTAACATCCCACGCTTTGACACTGATGGTATGCTGACCTGGCTCGAGCGTACTAAAGGGATATTTCACCTGACCTGATTGGTATGTATTAAGGTCTGATGAATAATAATCGTTCAAAATGATTGGATTCGCAGACTCCTCATCGAGAATAGCCATTAAATCGTGTCCAATTCCATTTCCAACGGTGTTAATCCCACTTTCATCGTACAATTTAAGATATAAAACAGGCGTTTCATTGCTAATACCGCCATCGATAAATTGTTCATCGTTTAAATAGGCGTTGATTTCAGGTCCAATCGAATCCACTAATCCATTCGGGTCAATGCCCCCTATAATCAAGGTTGTATCTAATCCGATGGCATCAATTTGATTGGAGAATGCGTAATAACTCAATTTACCTCGACCATAGTTTAATGCTATATCTTTAGGCACAATAAAACTGAACTCAAAATATCCATTCGTAACGGTAGCTTTTCCTTTGTAAAGCACATTTCGCTGCAATTCAAAATCTAACACTGGAGAACCTGGATCCTGAGCCAAGGTCTGGTTGTTTTTAATTTTGTCAAAAACCGAGGGAACTATCGTTCCATTAAAGGAATTTACCAGGACATTATTATTATCCACAATATGCCCTTTAACGGTAACTTTCGTCAAGGCGCTCAGGGTATCCAAAAAGGCATAAGTTTCACCATTTATACTATCAGTCACTACCCCTAATCTCGGCAAGGCCAACCTCAATGCAGGATCACCGATTAGCGTAAAACTCCGTTTATTATCTGAAGAAAGTGCAACGTTTTTTGTTTGCTCAACAATCTCTCCAAAAGTTCTGGGTTTTCCATTGGCGTCGCGAACAAATGCATTATTATAAAATGCTAAGCCGACACTGGAATTTACACCAAAGAATACGGAGCGCGTGGTGGTCATTAAGGCAATGGCTCCGCCATTCGGATTGAGCGACATCCACTCCCCTGCTGAAACACGAGAAGGATCATCGTATTTCGTAAATTCACAGGTAGCAGAAACAAATAGCGTTAATGCATTTATATTCTTCCATGATTGAATTTGAGGTATGGTAACCACCCGTTCTTCTGCCAAACCAACCTCGCCACCATGACCGACATAATTCATAACCAAGGTTCCGCGATTAATACGATCCGTAATGGCATCATACACATCCGGATAGCGCTGTCCTCCAGCAGAGGTTTGTTGCGTATACGCATCCATATAAAGCTTATCTACATTTAACTCACGGTGATTTGCTTTAAGGATTTCATATTGAGGTTCTGTATCGTTTTTAATAAAATATCCATTTTCCTCATCATCTGCAATTTGAACCACCTTCGTGCGCCAATCGCCAAAGGTTAAGGCAGAATTATCATCTAAACAACAATTTGCATTGGCCGATTGAAAAAGTTGCGAACCATTTTTCATATAGTGCTCAATTTTATCAACTTGTTGTTTAGCTTGCGTAGCATCGCTTATTAACAAGCGTCCCACACCGATATCTATTAAATCAGAATCATAAATGGCTTCATTATCATCAAGCATTCCGAAATAGTCATCAGTAACTAAGGCGGAAATGTGATTTTCACTGTTATCCACCTGATACGTAACAATAAAATTGTTGTTGTTGTCAATTCGATTTTTGGGATCATACGTTCCATCACCGAATAAACATAAATATTTAATCATTTTTGAACCATTCTGAAGGGAGCGGTCATGGAACATTTTTGCCATTTTACGAATAGCGGTAGGGTCTTGACCTCCTGAACTAAACTCATTGTAGACTTGGTCGATAAGAACCACGTGAACATCCAATCCTTCGGAACGATGTAAATTCGCTAAGCGCTCTGCTTGACTTGCAAAATCTGCAGGAGTCACAATCACGTAATCTACTTGACCTAAACCATGGATGTTTTGATTATTAACTCGACCTACAGCTGAGGGAGTTAGGAAACCACTACCGTTTGATGCCACAAATTCACGAAAGTATTTTTCACACCAAAAAGAAAAGGCGCTTCCATTAAGAACTCCTTTAACCCTTCTTGGCGCATAAGGAATGGATAGGTCCCAAACAAAACCCGATGCATTAAAATTAGAAATCTGATATTTTACCAACACGGAAGAATCAGGAGTTGTCAAGTTTCGAAATCCAAATTGAGTACCGCTGAAGGTCAAATTTCGTCGTGCATTCAATAAAATTCGATCTAGGTAGGTTAATGTGGTCGCATTATTACGATTTACTGTTAGCGTAAGGTTAAGTGTTGAACTTGGAAGAGATGCACTAAAATTAACCACCGAACGGTTGTAGTCATAAGGGGCTACTGGAAGTGTGGTCTGAAAGACTTGGACGCCATTAACTGAATATTTTTGAGCAGTTCCAGCTGAAGATTGAGCGTTTGAAGCGATTGCTGTGCGGAATCTAGCCGGGGAGCTTGCATCTATACCAGGCACTGAGAAGGTAAACGTTCTTGCCAATTCTATATCAAACAACTCACCATACCATCGTTTTCCGCCCCCAACCAACGATACCAAATCGTTTTCATAAACATCCCGATAGTCATAACTGGTGTATGTTATACTTTCTACACCCGCAGAATAATCTACCTCGTTAATTAGTTTTGAAGGAAGCGAAGAACTAATATGTATGAAATAATAGGATTTATCCGAATACGGATTTCTTCGTTGTTCAAATTCAACGGTACCATTCGCATACCATTGATGGGGACCCTTTCCATAAAACAGGACATAATCTGCATCATCGAACGAACCATCCTGCGCACCAACCAAGGCAACAGCGTTTTGAGCTAAATCGTCGGTGTATAAAACAGAATTTAATTCCGGTAAACATCCTTCTCCATTGCCAAATACATGAATGTGATTTGGGTTTAATCCACTGGTATTGATCCCGAGCGCCGTTAGCAAGGTTTTATCAATTTTATGAATCCCATCAGAGGTAACGGCAATTTTATACCATTCGCCTTGGGATAACACCGAATTCGCTACAAAATCCTTAGTGAAAGATCGGGGGGCTTCTTTTGATAAACTCACAGTAATTGCACGCAATTTTTTCATTACCCCTTGGTCAAGAAAAAACGGGATACAAGAAAAACTTAGGGTTGGAATATCACCAGCACGTGTTACTTTCAACTCATATCTTAAGGCATCAGACGCATCAAAACCGATGGAGGATAAATAAGTGACCTCAGCAGCAGTAGCATGTATTGCATCCATTGATTCAATAGTACAGGAATAATCAATCGACTTCAATTCCTTGCGGAAAATAAATCGTGGTATACCATCTGATGAAATTTGATTATCTAGGGAAGGCACTAAGTAGTTAGCATCTCCGAGCATTACTGACGCAGGTTCCGTCCATGGTAAGGTAATCTCTACGGATTGAGCCCGTAGGGAAATCCCAGTAAAATAAAACATAAAACTCAGGATACACAAGTACTTCATACTGCAAAAATAAGCGGAAAGATCAAAAACGGAAAGGTGTTTTATTTATTTGAAATTATTTACGATATTTGTAACCAAGTTAACTTAAATCCGTACAAGCGCCACGTGAAGATACGACCTATACTGTACTTTAATAAGAGATTAGTAGGACTACTAATGCTTTTGTGTGTCCAATTCCTTTCATTGGCACAGGATCCTACATTTACACAGTTTTATTCGAATCCGCTGTATTTAAATCCGGCGTTAGCTGGAGCTACAGGCTGCCCAAGAATATCACTAAATTACCGGAATGAGTGGCCTCAATTAACAGGAAACTATGTAACCTATTCTGCCGCATATGATTCCTATGTGAAAGACATTAAAGGAGGCGTTGGTGTTATTGCGATGTACGATCAACAGGCAGAAGGTACTATTTCAACTACGATGTTAGGAGGAATTTATTCGTACAATTTAAAAATTAACCGCAAGGTTTCCTTGAATTTTGGCGTACGTGCTGCGTATATTCAAAAATACCTGGATTGGAACAAACTTACCTTTGGCGATATGATAGATCCGCGTAGAGGATTTATTTATCAAACTGGCGATGTGCCAAGAGGTGGAAGACGTGGTTTGTTCGATGCCAGTGCTGGGATGATTGTATTTAGTAAATATTTCTACGGCGGTGTTGCGGCGCATCACATCAACCAACCGGACGAATCCATGATATTAGGGACAAGTAAATTACCCATGCGTTTAACCGTACATGCAGGGGGGAACGATCCCAATCGGTCGTCGCGGAAGATATTCAGATGGAACAACCATCAAGCCTGCGGTTATTTATCAGTACCAAAACGGATTTCAGGAGTTTAATATCGGTGGGTACCTGAATTACGAGCGTTTAAATGTGGGTGTATGGTACCGTAACCGTGATGCCATGGTGTTTATTGTGGGGGTGAAAGCGGATAAATTCCGACTTGGTTACAGCTATGACCTGACTGTGTCAAAACTTGGAAATGGCTTAACTGGTGGATCGCATGAGGTTTCATTTCAAATGGATTTGAAATGTCGTAAAAAAGCCAAAAACTTTAGAAAAATATCTTGTCCATCTTTTTAAGTGTAACTTTTATAAGAAATTGAATTTAACTTGAGCCAAATTAAAACATATATGAAACGTTCAATGATTGCAAAAATCTCAATTGCGGCTTTCGCAGTGAGTATCTTGGCGAGCTGTCAGAAAGAAACATCTACATCTACGGGTTGGGAATACAATAGCGTTGAGAATGGTGGATTTGAAAAATTTGATTTCCCTGAGGAACAACGTACCGGACCGGGCTTGGTCATGATTGAGGGAGGTACCTTCACCATGGGAAGAACGGAAGAAGATGTATTCGATGACAACAACAACCGTCCGAATCGGTTTACGGTATCTTCATTCTACATGGACCGAACTGAAGTTACTAACTTCCATTGGTTAGAATATGTGTATTGGATGAAGCGCGTATACAACAAAACGTATCCGCACATTTATAAAAAAGCCCTTCCAGATACCCTATGTTGGAGAGATCCGCTTTCATACAGAGAGAAATTTGTAGAGTATTATTTCCGTTATCCAGCCTATCGTGACTATCCTGTAGTTGGTGTATCTTGGATTCAAGCGAATGATTTTTGCAAGTGGCGAACTGACCGAGTGAATGAATATATCTTAGTAGAACAAGGCATCTTAAAATGGCATTTTCAAGATGAACCTGGCGATCTTGGAGCAGCAAATGACAAAGACAATAAATATTATAACACTCCTGAAAATATGTTTAATACAGAGTCTTACCTTGCTGGCCAATATGAAATCGAAGGAAGGGATGTTAAAACAAATCCTAAGGACCCAAATGATAAATATAGTGAAGGCTATACTTTGAAAAAAGAAGCTAAAGCAAACAAACAAGGTAGCGGCAATAAAAAAGATAATGCAATTCCAAACGTGCCAAGAGACCCATACACACTCCCTGACTATGATCCAGTTAACGCAAAATCTGAAAATGGGAATTATTACACGGGAACAAGATTGGTTCGTATGGAAGATGGGATTCTTCTTCCGAAATACCGCCTACCAACCGAAGCGGAATGGGAATATGCGGCTACTGGATTGTTGGGTAATTTAGATCCTAATTCCGAAAACATAGACGAACGCAGAATTTATCCGTGGGATGGTCACTACGTTCGTTATGATGAAGAGCAATTTCAGGGTACCATTCAAGCGAATTTTGTTAGAGGATCAGGTGACCACATGGGAATTGCCGGTGCACTTAATGATGGGGCGGACGCTACAACTAATGTAGACGCCTACTGGCCGAACGATTTTGGGTTGTACAACATGGCTGGTAACGTGTCAGAATGGGTAATGGACACCTACCGCCCAACTACCAGCGATTTAGCCGAAGGGTTTATGCCATTCCGCGGAAACATGTACCAAACCAAATTAATGGTACCGGATGGCCTTCATGATAAGTATGTTAAAACCAAAGACAATATTTATGATGTCTATGGCATGAAGGAATTCGTGAACGAATATGCACGTGTGTTATACCTTTCGAATACCCAAAATGGAATGGATCCTAAAGAAAGTTATACCAGCAAAATGCAAAAGCAAAATGAGTTAAATCAATTTAGCAAGCCGAAAATTAGTTTAAAAGTTGATGCGATTGGTGATAACAATAGTTTTTTTCAACAAATAGGTGAGACATACTTTATAGCACTGGGTGACTCTGTTAAATTAAGTTTTGAAGATCTTTTGAAGGCACAAACAGACGCTGGAATGGATACAGTTAAAAAAACCGGTGTTGTTAAAAACGAATGGAAATCAGTTATTCCAACTTCAGCATCAGATGGCTTTATTGTTAATTCGAAGGATTTTAAATCTGAAAAATTAAGTGCATTAAACGGTCAAATGAAAATTGGTGATAAAAGTATTACATTCAAATGCAATCAAATTGGAACCACGACCATTGAATATACATTCGGTAATGAAATCGTGAAAACTGATATTAAAGTGTTGGGTACAAAAGAAGATTTTGCATCGATTAATCCGAACGATTATACTAAAGCTATCGGTTCAAAGGTGATTTCAAGACAAGACCAACAGAAATACAAGTTTAATAGTTTGAATAAGGGTTACATCGCAAATAATAAAAATTATTCCAAGTTAGATGAAGCTCGATTCAAAATGTTGGATGATATAAATGCGCTATTAGACACTGCTATTTACTTATTCAACCAAGATAAAACTGTGGAGGCTTCAGCCTACATAGAGAAAACGCTTTTCGGAAGTAAGATATCAACGGATGTAAAAATATCAGACTATAGAAAAAAAGAAATAGATTGGACAAATTTAGCACCGACTCCTGTTAATGTAAAACTCCCAAATGGTCGCCTTGTCGAACTTCTTCCAGCTGATTACAGCGCTATGCTTATTCCAGGTATTTATTTTTATACAAACATTGATACTTCTGGAAAAACTGTTAGTATTCAATCCGGTAGTGTTTTTGGGAAAATCACTGGAAAAAAAGGTGATGAACCTGGATATTTAAATTATATGCTTCCAGGCTTTGAAACCGATCCTACGATTGCTACCTGGGTATTGAACCTTAGAAATGGATTAACAGAATTCACTGTTGAAAGCCGTGGTAAGCAACGTTGGAGAAATGTAACGGAAGAGGAAAACATTGGACGTCTTAACTACCGTAAAGATGACTACATCGATTACCTGGATGGTGATTTGGAATCTTCTATCTTCTACAACAACAAGAAGCGTATTGAAGACATTAACAATGGGAAATTAAGCTCAAAAAACACCGTTTACCAAAGCGAGCATGAGAACATGGATTTACAAGGCAATCCGTTGGATCCTAGTGCTACAGGTTGGCCAACTACCTTGATTTCTGATAAATCTAAGGTGTACAAAGGTGGTTCTTGGGCTGATCGCGCTTACTGGTTATCGGCAGGAAACAGACGATTCCTTGACGAAGATAAAACAAGTGCTACCATTGGTTTCCGTTGTGCAATGGACCGCTTAGGAGGTCAGCGCAATTTAAATTACAAGAAACGCAGAAGATAAAATCTTCTAAACTTTAACTAACTTTGAGTCCCGCACTAGCGGGACTTTTTTATGCAACATCTATTTCATCTATTCTATGATTGCTCGGGTATTTCAATTGATACTCGAACCATTGGCGAAGGAAATCTTTTCATATGCTTGAAAGGAGAACGTTATGATGCCAATGAATTCGCGGCACAGGCTCTTGTTCAAGGAGCTAAGTACGTAATTTCGTCAGACCTTCAAGCGTGCAATGAAGAGGTAATTTTTTATGTAGAAGACACCTTACTGTTTCTGCAGGCACTTGCTCGACATCACAGAAATCAATTCAAGATACCCATTATCGGAATTACAGGAAGTAATGGAAAAACAACCACCAAAGAACTTATCAATGCCGTACTAGAAACGGAACGCATGGTATTGTGCACCAAGGGTAACTTAAATAATCACATCGGTGTACCCCTTACCCTACTCCGTTTAAATGCTACCCATGAACTTGCTATTATTGAAATGGGGGCAAATAAACCCGGTGACATTGAAGAATTATGTGAAATAGCTGCTCCATCTCACGGAATTATAACCAATATTGGCAGAGCGCATCTGGAAGGTTTTGGGAATTTCGAAGGCGTATTGCAAACTAAATTAGCCTTGTATCGGTCTGTACAGGCGCATGAGGGAACGATTTTCTACCATGCAGATGACGTCATACTTTCTCAACACCTGCCACACTGCACCCTGATTGATTACAGCGTAAATCATGCGTCTTATTGTCGCGGTACATTAGTTGGCTTAAGTCCTTATGTTGAATTTCAATATACGATAGATAAAGTAGTTTCACCCATAATAAAAACCCATTTAATTGGTGCCTATAACCTATCTAATTTTCTTGCTGCGGTAAGCATTGGACATTTTTTCAATATATCACCTGCATCGATACAACTCGGTCTAGCGAATTATATTCCGTCGAACAATCGATCTCAAGTACATAAAACCAGTAGAAATACCTTGATTTTAGATTGTTACAATGCTAATCCTTCCAGCATGAACGCTGCGCTTGAATCATTCGCACAAATACCTCATGAACGAAAACTAGCAATTTTAGGAGATATGTTGGAATTAGGTGCTGTTTCGGCAGCGGAACATTCAACAATCATAGCGGCGTGTAACAAGCTATCGATTCCTGTAATAACCGTTGGATTAGAGTTTGAAGGAGTTAATACGGGTGCGCATCATTATCGTGATACAAGCGCGTTGATTGCTTCCACTATCCTTTCCTCATTCGAAAATTATTTAATACTCATTAAAGGTTCGAGAGGAATAGGACTAGAGCAGGTTGCACACTTGCTTTAACCGCCGTATTGCATTAAAAAGGCTTTTAAGAATTCATCTAATTCACCATTCATGACACCTTCCACATCGGAGGTTTCAATTCCTGTGCGAACATCCTTCACCAATTTATACGGATGCATCACATAATTACGTATTTGTGAACCCCATTCAATTTTCTTCTTTCCTGCCTCGATTTCACTGCGTTTCTCCATACGTTCGCGCAACACGAGTTCATACAATTGGGATCGCAACAACTGCATTGCTTTTTCTTTATTTGCTAATTGAGATCGAGATTCTGAATTTTCTATAATAATTCCGGAAGGCGCGTGCCGCAAGCGAACGGCTGTCTCCACCTTATTTACATTTTGTCCACCAGCACCACCGGAACGAAACGTTTCCCAAGAAATATCCGCTGGATTGACGTGTATTTCAATTTGATCATCCACAAGGGGATACACATAAACGGAAACAAAGGATGTATGCCGTTTGGCGTTGGAATCGAAGGGTGAAATTCGTACTAAACGATGTACTCCATTCTCTCCTTTCAAATAACCAAAAGCAAACTCTCCATCAAACTCGAGTGACACGGTCTTTATTCCGGCTACATCACCTTCTTGATGATTCAGTTCGGTTACTTTATACCCTTGTTTCTGAGCCCACATGAGATACATTCGCATAAGCATAGAGGCCCAGTCACAACTTTCGGTCCCTCCTGCCCCTGCGGTGATTTGAATCACAGCACTCAAGTAATCTTCTTCATTTGACAACATGTTTTTTAGCTCAAGTTCCTCCACCATGCCGCATAGCATTTGGTACTGATCTTCAACTTCAGCAGCAGATGCACCTCCCTCCTTCTCAAATTCAACTAAAACCTGTAAATCATCGTATCCTGATTGAATTTTTTTAAAACCTTCAACCCAATACTTCAACCCACGAATAATTTTCATTTGTGCTTCCGCTTTTTTGGGGTCATCCCAAAAACTTGGATCTTGAGTCCGAAGCTCTTCCTCACTTAATTGCTGAGATTTTTCTGCAATTTTTAAGTAATTATAAATGGTCTGAATTCGTTGTTCTAATTCTTTATTTTGTTCACCAGTCATGTTGCAAAAGTACAAAAGTTAAGGCCTTAGCCGTTTGAATCACTTGATTATATTATTTTTGTAAAAAATACAAGAGATGAATATACCTGCGAATTTAAAGTACACCAAAGAACACGAGTGGATTGCCATCGAAGGAGATGTAGCAACCATTGGAATAACCGATTTTGCACAAAGCGAACTTGGGGATATCGTATATGTTGAAATTGAAACCGTAGGCGAAACATTATCAAAGGATGAAGTTTTCGGATCTGTGGAAGCGGTAAAAACAGTTTCAGATTTATTTATGCCTGTTAGCGGTGAAATTCTTGAATTCAATAGTGAATTAGAGTCTAACCCTGAAGCAGTTAATAAAGACCCATACGGTTCAGGTTGGATGATTAAAGTTCAAGTTTCTGATACAAGTGAACTAGACGGATTGATGGATGCTGCGGCATACCAAGATTTGGTTGGATAATTAAAACCATTTGACTAGTCCTAAATAAACGATACAGATTATTGAAGACTAAAGTAAGTATTTATATCCCTGTAATCACGTGATTACAGGGATATTTGTTTTTGTAAGTTTTTATTTTGATTTCATTTTGCGTGTGCATTTGTCCTGGAGTCTTATAGAAACAGGAAAAATGCGGTCTTTTTTCATTGTAGATGTTGATACTATTTTTGATCAACGCATCCATTGTTTCAAGTGAGTGCTTGTTTTTATAACCAATAAATTCTCCTTTCAATATACCATTTACTCTCTCGGCAACAGCATTTGCATAGGGGTCATAAGATTCAGTCATGCTGCAGTACATTTTAGAACGCTTGATTAAATCCTGGTATTCGTTGCTGCAATACTGTAATCCTCTATCTGAATGATGTGTAACTATATTATTCTTGTATTTCCTTTTTTTAACAGCCATTTTCAATGCCCTAAGTGATCCTGACACATCCAACGAGTTAGATAAATCATACCCCATAATTTGCTTAGAATAGGCATCTGTTACTAATGCTAAATACATAGGATTTTGTCTATTACCAACATACGTTATATCAGATACCCAAATCTGTTCTGGCTGCTCAGGCACAACATTCTCAATAAGATTTTTGTGTTTTCTAAATCTATGATGTGAGTTTGTTGTGATATGATACCTGCGTTTAGGTTGGGTCAACATGTGATTGGCTTTTAGAATACGGAACAGCATATCTCGCCCAACATTCAATCGTTTTAATTCCTCCTCTAATATATAATAAAGCTTTCTTGTGCCTATTTTAGGCATCTGTAAACGAATCGATTCTACAAGTTCTATAACTTGTAGGGCTCTTGATTTGCGGCGCTTAACCGCTCGTATTCTACGATAATAAACCTGTCTATTTACCCCGAACAACTCACAAGTAGCACTTAAGCTTTCTTGATGTTTTTCTCGATAGAGATCGATTGTTCGGGTGAGGAGTTTTTTCGGATGGAGATGTTATACTCTTTCTCAGCAATGTCAATCATCATGTCAAAAATGATTGCTTTTTTGTCTGATCGCTCAACCTGATCTTCAAGCGTAGCTTTCTGTCTCTCAAGTAATTTAACTTTGGCTTCCAACTCCATTAAACGCTGTTCTTTTGACTTAGGCATATTTGATGTTGTTTGATTTTCCCAATCAAATGTACCATATTTCCTTAACCAACTAACAACCGTAGATCTTGACTGGATACCATACTTTTTTTTGGCATCTGTAGTAGATATTAATCCGGTTTCAATTTCTGCTACAACTCCCAACTTAAAGGACATCGAATAATCCTTTTGGCTGCGCTTTTCATAAACAACTTTTTCTCTTTTTTCCATAACGATAAAATTTATGTATCGCTATTTCAGGACTAGACAATTTAAACATAAAAAAAGCCCTGACGAAATCGTCAGGGCTTTTTTATTAGGCGTCTATTTTCGCGTATTTTGCATTACGCTCAATGAACTCTCGTCGTGGTGGAACGTCATCCCCCATCAACATGGAGAATATTTGATCACACTCTGCTGCATTTTCAATAGTAACTTGTCTTAGCGTACGCGATTCTGGATTCATGGTAGTTTCCCATAATTGTTCCGCATTCATCTCTCCAAGACCTTTGTATCGTTGAACGTTAACAGAGGACTCACTTCCGCCACCTTTCAATTCTTGAATCAATCGATCACGCATGTCTTCATTCCAAGCGTATTCAGATTTAGTTCCTTTCTTCACTTGGTAAAGCGGCGGCGTAGCAATATAAATGTACCCATGTTCAATCAATTCCTTCATGTATCTAAAGAAGAAGGTCAAGATTAGGGTTTCAATATGCGAACCATCTACGTCGGCATCACACATGATTATTATTTTATGATAGCGAAGTTTTTCAAGATTCAACGCTTTAGAATCATCTTCTGTACCGATTCGTACACCAAGGGCTGTATATATATTCTTGATTTCTTCGTTTTCAAAGATTTTATATTGCATGGCCTTCTCCACATTCAAGATTTTCCCTCGAAGCGGTAGAATCGCTTGAAAATGGCGGTCTCGACCTTGTTTTGCAGTTCCACCCGCAGAATCTCCCTCGACAAAATAAATTTCACATGCTGCAGGGTCTTTTTCTGAACAGTCAGCCAATTTACCTGGAAGACCACTTCCCGTAAGTACATTCTTACGCTGAACCATTTCTCTAGCCTTGCGGGCTGCATGTCGCGCACGGGCTGCTAGAATAACTTTTTCAACAATCATTCGTGCTTCTGTTGGATGCTCCTCAAGGTAAGCACTTAACATTTCAGAAACTGCTTGGGAAACTGGCGCTGTTACTTCGCGATTCCCTAATTTAGTTTTTGTTTGTCCTTCGAATTGCGGCTCAGCCACCTTAACTGAAACTACGGCTGTTAATCCTTCACGGAAATCATCCCCATCAATTTCAATCTTTTCTTTTGCCAACATGCCGCTATCGGTAGCATATTTCTTTAGCGTATTAGTTAACCCGCGTCGGAACCCTGAAAGGTGCGTTCCCCCTTCGTGCGTGTTAATGTTGTTAACATACGCCTGAATATTTTCTGTATACGACGTATTATAAGTTAAAGCAACTTCAACAGGAATTCCTTCGCGTTCTCCTTCAAAATAAATTACATCAGCGATAAGCGCTTCACGATTTCGATCTAAATACGAGGCAAACTCACGCAAACCTCCTTCGGAATGAAAGCTCACAGAATGCATTTTTCCGTTCTCGTCTACATTTCGACGATCCGATAAGGTAATCGTAATGCCCTTATTAAGGAACGCTAATTCACGCATACGCGCTGCAAGCGTATCATAATTATACTCTGTGTAATCAAAAATCGACGCATCCGGTTGAAACGTTACTTCAGTTCCAGTTTCTTGAGATTCACCAACAACTTTAACGTCATATAAGGGTTTACCAATATTATATTCTTGTTGAAAAATCTTTCCGTCGCGTCTTACGGTAGCCATTAAATGGGTTGACAACGCATTTACACACGATACACCAACTCCGTGAAGTCCACCGGAAACCTTGTATGTATCTTTATCAAACTTTCCTCCGGCGTGCAATACAGTCATAACTACTTCGAGTGCCGACTTTTTTTCTTTGGTGTGCATTGCGGTAGGAATACCCCGACCATTATCGATTACGGTAACTGAATTATTTTCATTGATAAACACATCAATTTTGTTGCAATATCCTGCAAGGGCCTCATCAATTGAATTATCAACAACCTCATAAACCAAGTGATGCAACCCTTTAAGGCCAACATCACCAATGTACATTGCGGGTCTTTTTCTTACGGCCTCTAAGCCTTCTAAAACCTGAATATTATCTGCTGAGTAATTATCTCTATTTTCCGCTTCACTCATACCTTCTATTTTACTGTTTTTAACGATTTAAAAATACAGTACAAAAATACGTAAAAGCTAACAGGAAAAGGGATTCAAAACGGTATGGAAGCCCTTAACTTTTCAACAAAATTTCAACGATTACTTAGATTTAATCCAAGTTATGATTTCCGGATCATTTGGGGAGGTCGTTGGAGAAATCACACGGACTAAAAACCCGTTTTCATCCAACAAATACTTCTGAAAATTCCATTTCACCTCGTTGTCTTCTAATCCATTTTCAGACAAACTAGTTAAAAACTTATACACCGGATGCATGTCTTTACCTTTCACTGATATTTTAGACATCATAGGGAAGGTTACACCATAATTTTTAGAACAAAAAGCAGCGATTTCACCATCCGTTCCGGGCTCCTGTGCCATGAAATTATTCGCTGGAAAACCAATAATTACAAAATTAGAATCTTTAAATTCTCGATAAAGGGCCTCTAGCTCTTTGTATTGAGGTGTTAATCCACATTTTGAAGCGGTATTCACAACCATAATCTTCTTTCCTTTTAACGAAGAAAAATCCAGGGTATCTCCGGTCAAAGTTTGCACACTGAAGGAATGTATTGATTTTTTCATAGCGGTATTATTTGAAGATTTGTTCGATTGTTTATTTTGCCCATTTCCGCAAAACGTAAACAAGAAGATGGCACATATAAAAGGTAAAAATTTCATGATAAAGTATTTAATTGTGTAACACATCAAAACCAAAATGGTTTATTCCCGTATGCATTTTACATGTTAAGAGGTATTCAACTCATACTATTTCTAACCCTGACGTTTACGTTAGCCTCCCAACCCTTTCGTATAAGTGGACAATGGTCTGGGATATTAATTAACCCCACCGACGAATCCGCAACGAAATACGCTGTAATACTAGACCATAAGGCCATCACAAACTATACTAAAGGGAAAATTAAAATAGAATCCGAGAACGGTTTTGTTGTGTATGATGTAGCTGGTCCGTATCAGAATCCGAAAGATTTCAAATTAAATTCATCAAAAAAACCAATTAGCAACACCAAAGGTCCGATTAATTCCCCCTTTGATTTTCAATTTTCCTATCAGGACACCTCGGGGTATATCATAACGAAATTCAATGCACCTGGCAGCACATTGGATGGATTCACACTTTATCTTGAAAGAGATTCTCGAGATATATGGACCATGAACACATTAACCTATGACGCCTTTTTCATTAATGCGCTGAGTAACAACATTAAAAATGGTGTCCCATCGAGAGAGAAGCGAATGGCTGAATTAGCAAATTTTCACTTTAAACCGATCTATTTCGAATCCGATCAATACGCCTTAGACAGCAGCTATTATGATGATTTAAAAGCAATTGCTAGAATCCTAAAAAGCCACAGTGATCTAAGGTTGAAAATTGAAGGGCACACCGATGGTGATGGAAGTGAATCCTATAATTTAAATCTATCAAAACAACGTGCAGCACAGATTATCGCATACTTAGTCTCAATTGGCATCACCTCAGACCGAATGCTACAAGCCTATGATGGAGAAAAAAAACCAATCGACAGTAACCTAACGGAAGAAGGCAAACAACGAAACAGAAGGGTTGAGCTGAGTTTTATTTAAGCGCGTTCAATCTTGATTCTAGCAACATTAATTTTTGAAGTGCATCCGCTTCTTTTTTCCGTTCTACGGCAACCACTTGTTCTGGTGCACCTGCCACAAAACGCTGATTCGACAATTTACCTTGAACAGCCGATAGAAACCCTTGGGTATATTTAATTTCTTCAAGAATCTTTGCTCGCTCACCTTCGACATCAATCAATTCTCCGAAGGGAATATAATACTCGATGCCTTTAACAATAAAGCAATGGGCTCCATCGATTTTTTCCGCTTGTCGTTTAACCTCAGACAAATTCCCCATTTTAAGCAATACTGAATCTAAAACATTCGGAGTATTAGAAACCACAATCATTGAAAGCTTAACCTTTTGAGCGATATTTTGCGATTTACGGAAATTCCGTATGCCTGAGATTACTTCAAACACTTCATTCATGGATGAAAGAACTTCTGAATCAGGACTCACACTTAATGGCCAAGTAGAAACAATAATGTCATCGCCTGCGGTGCGTGCAGTCAGTGTATGCCAAAGCTCCTCTGTGATAAAAGGCATAAATGGATGAAGCATTTGCATCAGTTTTTCAAAAAACAGCTTGGTATGCTCAAGTGTTTTGAAATCAATAGGCTGTTCATACCCAGGTTTAATCATTTCCAAATACCAAGAACAAAAGTCGTCCCAAACCAACTTATATATTTCCATCAAGGCATCCGAAATTCTAAACTTTTCAAAATGCGCATTCACAGCAATAATACTCTCATTCATTCTTGATTCAAACCAGGTAATTGCGTGCATTGAATGGAGGGGTTGTTCAAATTCTCTAACCTCCCAGCCGGAAACCAAACGATACGCGTTCCAAATTTTATTCGCAAAATTTCTCCCTTGCTCACATTGAGACGTATCGAAAGGCAGGTCGTTTCCAGCGGGCGATGAGATAAGAATTCCCATGCGCACGCCATCCGCACCAAATTGATTAATCAAATCGATTGGATCGGGTGAATTACCGAGAGACTTAGACATTTTACGCCCTAATTTATCTCTAACGATCCCTGTGTAATATACATTTCTGAACGGCAAATCGCCTATGTATTCATACCCTGCAATTATCATTCGAGCCACCCAAAAGAACATAATTTCCGGTGCGGTCACCAAATCATTGGTTGGATAGTAGTATGATATCTCGGGATTATTTGGCGATGTTATGCCATTGAACACAGAAATTGGCCATAACCAACTCGAAAACCAAGTATCCAAAACATCTTCATCTTGAATGAGATCAGAAGCACTTTTTTCAATACCTCGTGTCTTTAAGATTTGAACTGCTTCGCCTGCCGTTTCAGCAACAACAAAGTCATTCGGACCCTCACCAAAGTACCATGCTGGAATTTGATGCCCCCACCAAAGCTGCCTGGAGATACACCAATCTTTGACATTTTCCATCCAGTGCCGATAGGTGTTTTTAAATTTATCGGGGAAAAATTTGATGTCATCATTCATTACATGATCCAAGGCGGGCTGCGCCAATTCTTTCATGGATAAAAACCATTGCAATGAAAGTTTAGGCTCAATAACTGCATTGGTTCGCTCGGAAAATCCAACTTTATTGATGTAGTCTTCTGTTTTAACTAAGTATCCTTTTTCTTGGAGCTCGAGTGCAATGCGTTTTCTAACTTCAAACCGATCAATCCCTTCGTAATGTAGGCCATGCGCATTTAAGGTGCCATTTTCATTAAACAAGTCAATCGAAGGCAGATTAAATTTCTTTCCTAGTTCATAATCATTTAGATCATGTGCTGGAGTTATTTTCAAACACCCAGTACCAAATGTAGGATCGACATATTCATCAGCAATTACAGGAACTTTTCTGCCGGAAATTGGAACAATTACCGTTTTCCCAACGGCATGAGCATATCTTAGATCCTCTGGATGAACACATACCGCGGTATCTCCTAAAATTGTTTCAGGTCTTGTTGTAGCAATAGTAATCCATTCATCTGCAGTATCATCAATTTTATAACGTACATGATAGAGTCTTGAATTAACTTCTTTATAAAGAACTTCTTCATCTGAAACAGCAGTTAAGGCTTCAGGGTCCCAATTAACCATGCGAACACCCCGATAAATCTTTCCTTTATTGAATAAGTCGATAAACACGGAAATCACTGATTTTGAATACTCAGGATCCATAGTAAAATGGGTGCGTTCCCAATCACAAGAGGCCCCTAATTTCTTAAGTTGCTCAAGGATAATCCCTCCATGTTTGTCTTTCCATTCAAACGCATGCTTCAAGAATTCCTCACGGGTTAAGTCCGCTTTATTAATTCCTTCCAATTTAAGTTTTTGAACAACTTTAGCCTCTGTTGCAATAGAGGCATGATCGGTGCCGGGAACCCAACACGCATTTTTCCCAAGCATTCTTGCTCTACGAACCAGTACATCCTGAATCGTATTGTTAAGCATGTGCCCCATGTGCAACACCCCAGTAACATTCGGTGGTGGAATTACAACGGTATAAGCCTCACTCTCATCAGGTATTGAATGAAAGTAATTTTTAGATAACCAATATGAATACCATTTATCTTCAACGGTTCCGGGAACAAATGTTTTTGGAATTTCCATGCTTTAACTTTGGCGCGAAGATAATCATTCCAAGACAAAGATAGAGCGTACAATTAATCTCTATTGTTTCTGTGGCAATACATTTCCTTTGATGGTCAATACAACCGCAGGCGCTTTATCTGATGTAACGGTAATTGTTTTTACGAACTCTCCCACTCGTTTTGTATCATAAGACACACTAATTTTACTGCGCTTGTTCTTTTTGATGGGATTCTCAGGTTTATTTGCAGTAGTGCACCCACAACTCGTTTGAACATTTGTTATAGTGACTGGTTGCCCCGTTTTATTTGTAAAATTAAATTCAAATAAATCTTTTGAGTCATAGGGAATGTCTTTACGCTCAATCTCCACGACATCGAATACCAATATTTTCTTAGAGGTGCTTTGAGAAAATCCAAACTGGCTTATAACCAGGAACGATAAAAGTAAAATTGATTTCATGTAATATAGTATTTGATAACAAATATAGCAGAATAGATGTACTGCGAAGCGTTAACTACTAATTCTTTTGGATTTCCTGAACGATCCATTGGATCATCGGATAGGAATCCTTGATGAGCTGCTTAACCTCAGAGAAATCGACAAAATCCACCTGGGTAATTCCTTCCTTCCGTTGAGGCGTTAATGTAAAACCCGAATCTACAGACATAGTAAACCATGCTGTTTCCTTGAGAACCACTTCACCTTTCAACACATACAAGTGATACGTTGTTATGGGAATTAATGAATCAACCGTTAATGCCAACTGACCACACTCCTCCGTTACTTCTCGCAAGGCTGCCTGCATTGGAAATTCACTAGCTTCAATCCAGCCTTTTGGAAGATCCCAACACGTATTGCGGTAAATCATGAGTAATTTATTTTCATGAACCACAATTCCGCCTGCAGCGCGAATTAACTTAAACCGTGATTTAAAATCCTCGAAATTAATGTTAAGATATAACTGGCTATTTGCCTGATCATGAATAGATTTCCACCATTTTTTTGAAGAATTCAAGGAATCCGACGTAACTATTTCACAATCCTGGTGTTCATAACTACCAACAAAGAGTTTCTTTTTCTCTGTAAAAACGATATAATTTTGCGCCATGGTTTACGACAAAGATAGCGCATTACGCATTGCGGGGGAATTATTAAGAATTCAAGCGGTAAAACTTCAACCGAAAGACCCGTTTACGTGGGCTTCCGGCTGGAAGTCTCCTATTTATTGTGATAACCGTAAAACCTTATCGTTTCCTACCGTTCGCACCTACATTAGGCAGCGATTTTCTGAATTAGTTGAGAAAGAATTCGGTAAGCCGGATGTTATTGCTGGTATTGCCACTGGGGGAATACCTCAGGGTGTTTTAGTTGCTCAAGAGTTAGGATTGCCATTCATTTATGTTCGCAGTAATGTAAAAGACCATGGATTAGGGAATTTAATTGAAGGGACATATGAAGCGGGACAGAATGTTATCGTTGTAGAAGACTTGATTTCTACTGGAGGAAGCAGTTTACAAGGAGTTCAAGCACTAAAAGATGCAGGACTCAAAGTAAAAGGGTTAATTGCTATTTTCTCATATGGATTTGAAACGGCGGATGAAGCATTTGAAAAAGCCGAATGTCCATATGTTGTACTTTCAGACTATGATCATCTTATCGAACAGGCTATGAATCTGGGATATATTAAGGAAGAAGAGCTTGATCAATTAAAAAAATGGCGTGAGTTACCATCCACTTGGACACCTGAATAAGCCATGAAAATTGAAAGTGAATTATTCACAACCCATGTCCAGGTAAAAGAAATAATCGATTTTCTAGCGATCCCGGTAAACATTGAAAAAATACTCCCACCCGATCGAATACAATCCTTTGAATCGGATGACATCCAATGTAATTTTAAAATTCAAGGGGGCATCAACATTAGTTTAGTATTTGTGCAACAAACCAATTCATCTGTAAGCTATAAAAGCGGTGAAAAAAGTCCATTTCCTTTTGAATTAACTGCACACATAGAAGAAATTCCCGACGGCAGTTCAGGGCAACTCATTTTCATTGGCGACACCTCTCCATTTATTTCTATGATGGCAAAAGGTCCACTTACCGCCCTTTTCAATGACATGGGTAGAAACCTTATAGACCTTATTGAAAAATCCAAGTAAGCTGTCCATGTTCAACTAATTGAACCTCTTCAGCGATTCTAATCTTTAACTGACCTTGAGCACTTACTCCAATAATTTCGCCTTCTACACGCTGATTTCCGAGTTGAAACGGTGATTTTTCTCTTAAACGGTATAAATAATTCTCATAGGACTCTTTTAGCAGGTTATAATCACCCAACTCATTCTCATATCGAGTTAAGGAATCACACAGCATCCAAAGCACGTCCTCTGTCTTGGTAAACGTTCCACGGAGTTTTTTAATGGAGGTGGCATTTTGCCTATTAAATACGGTTTGGTTCAGGTTGATTCCTACACCGATAATTACCGATTTAACAGTATTCGATTGGTTTGTAGTTTCAATCAACACCCCACCTAATTTACAATCGTCAACATAAATATCATTTGGCCATTTAATTTTAGCCTTAATTCCCATTCCATTCAAGCAGTTAATTACGCCCAATGAAACCCACCAATTTATCTGGATCACTTCTGATAATGTCAAATTGGCAGGAAAATAAATAAACGAGGCTGTGAGGTTCATTCCTGCGTCTGATTCCCAAGAATTTGATCGTTGACCTCGTCCATTGGTCTGAAAATCTGCCATAACTACTGCCCCATTATCTGCTAGGCCCTCATTAATTAGATTGGCTGCAAAATTGTTAGTAGAATCGACAGATTCAAGTTTGAATACCTGTTTACCAAATTTTAGCATAAATAATTGGCAGGGGGTTGTAAAAACCAAAGGTATATTTAAATTAATGAATTAGTTTTGCACCTTGTATAAAAATTAATGGCAAAGAATAAAAAAGAAATATCGCATTCCGAATTACTAAGCAAGTGTATTGTTGAAGGAATGCAGGAAAATAAAGCAAAAGACATCGTTGTACTGGATTTGCGTGGATTAAGTTCTGCGGTATGTGATTTCTTTGTTATATGTTCAGGTGATTCGAGTACTCAAGTGGATGGAATCACCAATGCAATCACACGATTTACCCGAAAAGAAATGAAGGAAAAGCCTTGGCATACTGAAGGTCAACGAAATAGTGAATGGGTATTACTCGACTATGTGGACGTTGTAGCACATGTATTTTACAAAGAGGCGCGAGGATTTTATGAAATCGAAGATTTGTGGGCTGATGGAATTAGAACCGACATCCCTAACTTAAACTAAACATTATGTCAGAAGATAAAAAGAAACGTGGGTTTTCAGTTTATTGGATTTATGCCTTAGCGGGTGTTGCATTTATTGCAATTCAACTTTTTTATGGCGCTGAATCACGAATAACCATTGAACGCAAACAGACACTTTTCGAATTGGTAGATTCAAGCGGGGTTGAGAAAATTACAATCATCAATGACCAACGTGCAAATTTCCAATTGAATGGTCGAGGTATTGAATTGGTTAAAACCTTCAAAAAAGGCGAATATCCAAAGATTTGGAAGCAACTCAAAAAAGAAAAAACCTTAGAAAAGCAGAAAAAAGCTGAAATTGTTCTGGAGAACATTGGTGACCTTGGGAATTTCGAAAACAGCCTAGAAAAAGAACGAGGCTTTGAGTGTGCACGTGATACAGAGACGGATTATTTCGGTACTATTCTCGCATATCTTCTACCTTTTGGAATTATATTCTTGATTTGGTTTTTCGTAATGCGCAGAATGACTGGCGGTGGCGGAAGCGGCGGTGGCGGCGGACAAATCTTCAATATCGGAAAATCTAGAGCTCAATTATACGACAAAGGTAAATCCACCAATGTTACATTTAAGGATGTAGCGGGATTACAAGGAGCAAAAGAAGAAATTGTAGAAATCGTTGAGTTCCTTAAAAACCCAAAGAAGTACACTGATATTGGAGCAAAAATTCCAAAAGGTGCTTTATTAGTTGGTCCTCCAGGAACAGGTAAAACCTTATTAGCAAAAGCAGTAGCAGGAGAAGCGAAAGTACCGTTCTTCTCATTATCTGGATCTGATTTTGTTGAGATGTTTGTTGGTGTAGGTGCCTCTCGAGTTCGAGACCTATTCCGTCAAGCCAAAGAAAAGGCACCCTCTATTATTTTTATTGATGAAATTGATGCAATTGGAAGAGCTAGAGGTAAGAACAACGGGTTTAATTCAAATGATGAGCGTGAAAACACCCTGAACCAGTTACTGACAGAAATGGATGGTTTTGGCACCAACAGCGGGGTGATTATTATTGCTGCTACGAACCGAGCCGATGTTTTAGACAGTGCGCTCTTAAGAGCCGGTAGATTCGATCGACAAATCTATGTGGACATGCCCGATTTAAATGAACGGAAAGAAATCTTCCAAGTACATTTAAAACCACTCAAACTAGAAGAAGGATTAGATATTGACTTTTTAGCGAAACAAACGCCAGGGTTTAGCGGTGCTGATATTGCAAACCTATGTAATGAGGCCGCATTAATTGCAGCAAGAAAAGAAAAGAAGAAAGTAGCCAAGCAGGACTTCTTGGATGCAGTAGATCGAATTGTAGGTGGATTAGAAAAGAAAAATAAAATTATCACCAAAGACGAGAAGAAAACGATTGCCATTCATGAAGCTGGACATGCTACCATTTCATGGTTACTGGAATATGCAAATCCTTTAGTAAAGGTTACTATTGTTCCACGCGGTCAATCATTGGGTGCTGCTTGGTATTTACCTGAAGAGCGAAGCATAACAACAACGGAGCAATTATTAGATCAAATGTGTTCTGCACTTGGGGGTAGAGCAGCAGAGGAGCTAATATTTTCGAAAATCAGCACGGGTGCATTAAGTGATTTGGAGAAAATCACCAAACAAGCGTATGCTATGGTATCCATTTATGGTTTAAATAAGCGGGTCGGAAACAGATCCTTTTATGACTCACAAGGAAGGGATACATTTACTAAGCCATATTCCGATGAAACAGCTAAAATTATCGATGAGGAAGTCTCTTTATTGATAGAAAGCCAATATCAACGAGCGTTAAAGATTCTAACAGAAAATAAAGATAAACTGGAACAATTGGCGGATAAATTGTTAATTGACGAAGTGATATTTAAAGAGAACTTAGAAGATATTTTCGGGAAACGTCAGTGGGAGCCTGCTGAAATTGTGGAAGACAAGGAAAACGAACAAGATTCAGTTGAAGTTGAGGGTGAGAAAAGCACCCCCATAGAAACGGATGAATCCATTGAAACTCAATCCGAAGTGTCAACGGAAAAACCAACGGAAGAATCAACATCACCGAAAAACGAAACCGAAACTTCTGAGGAATAGGTTTATTAGGGCATGAGTAATTTAGTCCAACGAATTATAACAGGCACCATCCTTGGTGTCTTAATACTAGGATCAGTAATTGCAGGACCCTGGGCGCAGGGAATTGTTTTCAGTGGGTTTATGATTGTCGGACTGCTTGAATTCTACCGCATGTGTGATCGATTATCGTTCATTCATGTTTCTAAAGAAATGGGCTTATTCATTGGTATTTTTATCTATCTACTGCTCATTGGGATGAGTATTGAATTGCTTCCAATAATTTCAATTACTGTTATATTTCCGTTGTTTTTCAGTCTGATTTTAGTTGAACTTTGGAAGAAACACCCCCAACCACTATTGAATATTGCTTTGTTAGTGCTTGGTATAATCTATGTTGTTATCCCATTCTATTTGAGTATCGACTTAAATATCCGAAACAATCAGTATTTACCAACTGTAGCGGGTATGTTAATCCTAATCTGGACGAACGACACTATGGCGTATTTTGTTGGTAAAAAATGGGGTAAACACAAGTTATTCGAACGCATCTCCCCAAAGAAAACTTGGGAAGGAACCATAGGCGGAATTATTTTTACGCTGCTCTTTGGGTTCATTATTGGAACATATATCAATCAAGGAATGACCTTATTCTGGGTTGTTTCTGCAGTTATTATTGGTCCATGTGCCATCTTTGGAGATTTATTGGAATCTCTCTTTAAACGTAGCTTAGAAATAAAAGACAGTGGAAATATATTACCAGGTCATGGAGGCGTTCTAGATCGTTTCGATGCAGCCTTGTTTAGCATCCCCTTCTTTTATTGTTGGTATATGCTTTATTTTTATTGGTAAATTTACCCCATGCGATTTCATAAAGAAGGATATGTCATCATGACATCAGCGACCATAATAACAAGTATTATTGTGGCCACAATTTGGATTTTACTTGGTGATGCTATGCTTTGGCTGAATGGCTTACTCTCAATTATTCCGATAGTTTTTCTATACCTAATCATTCAATTCTTTCGGGTTCCAAACCGAACTATAGCGGGTAATTCGTCAGAAGTTGTTTGTCCAGCTGATGGGAAAGTTGTTGTTATTGAGCGAGTTTTTGAACCTGAGTTCATTAAAGAAGAATGTATTCAGATTTCTATTTTTATGTCGCCCCTGAATGTGCATGCGAACTATGTTCCAATCGCGGGAAAGGTAGCCTACACCAAATACCATAAGGGATTATACTTGGTTGCTTGGCACCCGAAAAGTTCGACAGAGAACGAACGTTCTACCATGGTCATTGAAACCCCTTCGAAAAAACACGTTTTAGTGCGTCAAATTGCAGGTGCCGTTGCGCGAAGAATTTGTTTCTATGCACGAAATGATCACGAATACACTAAGGGCGAGGAATTTGGATTTATAAAATTCGGCTCACGTGTTGACGTCTTTCTTCCGTTAGATGCACAAATCAATGTTTCAATTGGTCAAAAGGTTAAAAATCGTGAAGACATACTTGCAACTATATAAATCTTAGTACATTTATAAAAAAAATATATCATGAAAAAATTAGTTTTAGCAGTTGCTTTGGTTACCATGAGTGGAACAATCGCATCAAAAGTTTACGCTGCACAAGCTGGCGTTAAAATGGAACTTCGTGACGACGACAAAAAGAAAAAGAAAAAGAAGAAAGGAAGTTGTTCTGCAACGGAACAAAAGAAATGTTGTTCTGGATCAACCCAAAAATCGGGTTGTGGCGACAAGCACTAAGAAAACAAATTTCAATAAAAAAGGGGCCTCGGCCCACGAATGGTCGGAAGATAAAATCTTCCGACTTTTTTGTTTTATTCACTTCTTAATGTTGATATAACTATTTGATAATCAATTAAATAGCTTATTTGTCGTGTATTTTTCAGTATCTTTAATACTGAAAATCAATACATTATGTCAGTTTTTAAAGATCATAAAATTACAGCCGCGGAGTTACTAAATGTGATACCTGAGGATTTGCTTTCTAATCTTTCTCAAGAAACCAAAGTTGATTATTATACAAAAGTGCTACACGGTAAAAAGCTGTTCTACCTTTTGATGTATGGTATTTTGGAAAACGATCGCCTAAGTCAACGCACATTAGAAGATACATTTAATGATCCAGTTTTTAAGCTACTTTTTGACTTAGATGCAAAGGAATCGGTTCGTAGAAGTTCTATTTCAGAAAGACTTTCAGTCGTGGATTTCGATTATTTCAAAAAGATATATGAAAATATCTATTCTCAGTTCACAAAGTCATACTCTTCAGTTGAAATAGAGAAGTATAATCTCATTCGTGTAGATAGCACTATGGTGAGTGAAACTGTTTGTAAACTAGTAGAAGGTCTTGGACATATTACCGGTAAGAAAGCTGTCAAATACAGTATTTCTTTTGATGGCCTTTTACCCTGTGATTTAAAAGTATTCACAGCGAGTACTTACACAAGTGAGGATATTGCACTGCCTGAAGCAATTATGAGCCATGTAAAAAAGGAAACAAATCATCAAAATATCTATGTTATAGATCGTGGTTTGCAATCAACAAGAGCTATGAATGCTTTCAGTGACGATAAAATAACATTCGTCTGTAGAGCCAAAGAAAATAGAAAACACATCGAAATTGAATCATATCTTTCCGAAAATCAAGAAATAGATCTTGGCGAATCAATATTATTAAAAGACTCCAAAGTTCAATTGTATACCGGTGTTTCTGTCGATAACAAACGTGGTAACAAGCATTTCAAGCAGACACTTCTAAATAACCATTTTAGACTTGTCATTGTCAAAAGTAAAGCACAAGAGGACAAGGAATTTTGGTTCCTAACAAACAATTTTGAACTGACTGCAAAAGAAATAGCAGAAGCATACAGAAGAAGGTGGGACATAGAGGTTTTCTTTCGCTTTATCAAACAAGAACTTAACGTAAGTCACTTGGTCTCTTTGAACAAAAATGGAATGCAGGTAATGATTTACATGACAATGATTGTGGCAATGCTAATACTTATCTATAAAAAGGAAAATAACGTAGGTTATAAAACTGCTAAAAGACGGTTTTCTATGGAAATAAGAAACCTCGCTATTTCAGTGATAGTAGTACATTGTGGAGGAGATCCCAAGCTGTTTTTTAAGACATAAAAAAATGGCCGAAATTTCTTCCGACCATTCGTGG
>JBEIDV010000002.1:0-53843 GCA_040383285.1 Crocinitomicaceae bacterium
CCCGCTTTAATGTGCTTTGCCGCAGCGATTATTGTGTTGTTTTTTAGTTTGGGATCATAGTCTTTACTTAACCAAGACCACATGATTATTTGATATCCTGCATTCTTAAGGCGATAAATACTTCGAAGGTTAATTCGGCCATAAGGGGGCCGGAATAAATTCGATTTAATCAATGCCCTAGTTTTCATTATGGACTTCATGTAGGAATCAACCGGTGTTTTCCATCCATTTTCATGATGGTAGGTATGATTCCCTAATACATGTCCTGCCCGTTCAATTTCCCGTATGATTTCAGGATACTTTTGAGCATTTTCGCCTACACAAAAAAATGTTGCCTTTATTCCAAACCGCTTCAATACCTCCAGTACCTTTGGCGTAGCAACCGGATGAGGTCCATCATCAAACGTTAAAAAAACATGCGAATCATTTGGAACATTCCATATGAAGCGCGGAAAAAGGAACCTTATCCATTCAACTCGCCAAAACCGAGTCCACATGTTATTGTCCTTGCATCATTGGCAAGGCAGAATCAGGTGCTTGTTCTTTAGCGGGCATTATGGTTTTAGGTAAATATCCATAATGTTCACCCATGGCTTTTAAGTTTTCGGTTAATGAACCATATCGTTGACCATACACGCCTATTCCCATTCTTACATCTTCTCCATTATCATTTCCTAAGGCGATTAGTTTAGAAGACATCGAGGGGATTATTTTTTTGTAAATCCGATCAAGATTCATTTTTAATCGTTTTCCAAATGCGCTATTTTCAGCATGAACCATCGGGTCCTCCAATGTGATATACATCTTGAAAATCGCATCCGTAACAGCAAATAGGTCTTCGGTATTTTGAATATTTGAACTTAATTCAATAGGCGCTTTTTCATAATAATTTATAACCGTTTCGTATTGGTCCAATAATTTATTTCCAAGTAAGGCTCCTTTTTTATCCGCTTTACATAGGTAGTAAAGTTGAACGTGTTCGTTTAGATTACCGCTGCATTTTGCACGAATTTCTTGTTCTGCATAGAGATATGAACGATTGTTTTGATTGTAAGTCAACATGTTCATAGGGTCACAAGCATTCACTTCGCCAAAATCTAACACCGTTTCAAGCGGCATTACTTTTAGTGATTGATCCAATAGGCCAATGGCTTTCTTAGTGTCTTTTTGAAGATAAAACTGCTCAGCTAAAATTAAAAAGTTAGCACGGAATTGTGTCGTATGTCTTCTAGCATAGTAATCGGTCAACACATCTGGATTTGCCATATCACCGTATTGGAAAACCGATGAAATGGTTCTGAACATTTCATTGCGATCATAAAAATCTGTTACCGCTGTTTTGATAGGACTCACGACATAAGCCATTCCAACTTGCTTAACCCATCCGCCATTTAGCAAGGCAAGAGAGAATGATGACCCTCGATTACTTGAGAAGTAAATTCCTCGTTTCCAATCGTTGTTTGCCACAATATCCATCATCATAACCTCATCTCTCGTTAAGTAACGGTCCTGATCTTCATTGAAGGCAAATTCAATCTCATCGGCGCATTGACTCAATTGACCCTTATTAATTATTTCGGATGCGACTGCATTTTGTTTGTTGACATCCAAATAAAACTTGCTTGACGGGAAAAAGTTAATGTGGTTTCCATCGCGATCAATAATGAAATTCTCGTCTGTACGAACAAAGTTCATGGCATCACTTAAATCAACACTCATCCATGGTTTTTCAAATTCATCGAAAAGTGTTTGCAGTTCTTTTGCAGCGCCATCTTCAATTTTAATAGCACCTTGCTGAATACTCTGAAAAATCTGATTGATTCCGGTGAATTTGCCAATAATGTTCTTAGAAAGATCTACTGTATCCGTAGAAGTAATCTGATTCCATGTTTTATCAAATGCCCCTTGTAAATTTGGTTGGGTAACTGAAAATGAACCTCGCATCATACCCATTTTCCCATTAAAGTAATTTACAACTTGGGTAGCAATGGTTTTATTTTTTTTCAACCTAAGGTCTATTACTTTTTTTAACAGGGCCTCATCATTACTCAGCCCAGCAAGTTCTAACAAGGGCAAGAAGTATACTTGATCGGTATTACCTGCGTACATTAAAATTTGGTCTTCTCGATATTCTATCGGTAATGGATCCGAATCATATGCCTTCATTTTCATTTGATTGGTATACCAATCTGTTCCCATTAGTGATAGGTTACAAACACGAACATCGGTACGTTTTCCTTCAACCTCTTGTAAATACCACAACGGAAAGGTGTCGTTATCTCCGTTCGTAAAGAGAATTCCATTCTTTTTACAAGAATTTAAATAATTGTAGGCTAGATCTCGCGCGGAGGTTTTACCGCTTCGGTCGTGGTCATCCCACCCTTGAGACCCCATTAGTATAGGAGATAATAAGCCTAAAGCACTTATAATTAATACCGAGATATTGGACGTCAACTTAATTTGTTTTAAGGCGTAGGCGAGGCCTGTCATCACACCAATAACCACGACAGTAGTAATCCACAATCTTCCATAACCAAATAAGAAAAATAACAGTAAGCCACCGCCCAAATAATAGGAGAGTTTTAGGAGTATTTTCTTATCCAAAGAAGTAATGAAATCATAAAGTGCGTACACCCCGAATGCTAACCACATAGCGAAGAAATAGAAAGAACCTGAATATGCATAATCTCGTTCTCTCGGTTCAAGCGGTTTTTGATTTAAATAAACAACAATGGCGAGGCCTGTAAACAAAAATGCAAGCGTAAGAACAAACGCATCCTTCGGGGCCCTATAGAAATGGAAAAAGATACCAAGAATTATAAAGGCGAAAGGAATTAAAAAGAATCGGTTATGCGCCGGATTTTCACTGGTATAGAATGGCTGAGCATCTGAAGGGCCAACATGTGGCGTATCAACCCAATCAATGCCACTAATCCAATTTCCACGCAGATTATCTCCATGGCCTTGAATGTCATTTTGGCGTCCAGAGAAATTCCATAGCAAGTATCTCATATACATCCAATTTACCTGATATCTAAATAAATAGGTAAGGTTTTCTCCCATGGTAGGAAGACGCATTCCGTCTCTTCCTAATTCATCACCAGCTCCGTCAGCAGGATCATAACCACTCCATTCCTTATAACCATTTATATGTTGAGGAGTTTCCGCATACATTCTCGGGAAAATAGTAGTTTGAGCATAGGCGGGTTCAGCGCCAATTCGAATGGAGCTATTGCTCTCGTAGTATTTTTCGGCTAAGGTATAGGCTCCTTTGTTCTTGGTCATCCATGCTTTTGCATCGGCTTCTTTTATAAATGCCTTCACATCGTTTTCACCTTCTTGAACCACAAAACGTCGCAGGTAATACGGAGAAAGATCTCCCCAACCATCTTTGGATGTTAGTTGTGCTTGACCATTCTCATTTAAGGTTTCATTCAGACGAAATGAATTCCAATACTGCCCAAAAAATATCGGGTTAGACCCATATTGTTCTCGTTTTAAATAGGAATGAAGCGTAACTAGATTTTCCGGGTCGTTTTCATCCAATGGCGTGTTAGCATTTGAACGAATAACAATCACAGCAAAAGAACCATACCCTATAAGTAATACGGTAAGTCCCATAATTACATTATATAAAATCGTGTGTTGTTTTTTTCTTGCGTATTTAATAGCAAACACACAACTTGCAATCAATATAATGAAGAAGAATAAGGTTCCGCTAAAAAAGGGCAAACCGAGAGAATTAACAAAAGACACTTCGAAAGAACTTGCAAGTGCAATAGATCCAGGGATAATACCTTCTTGAATAAACCCAAGAGCAAATACAGAAATTACTCCCGTCAAAACAAACCAAACCCAAGTGATTTTTTTGGATACATTGAAATAAATTAAATATCCAATAGCAGGAACCACAAGAATTCCAAGTAAATGGACTCCAACAGCCAAACCTAACATGAAGAAAATAATTAAAATCCAACGGTTTGGACTGGCATGCTGGTTTTCAACCAAATTCATTTCTTCATCCCACTTCAATGCGGCCCAAAAAATAACCGCGGTAAACAAAGACGCCATGGCATAAACTTCACCCTCAACCGCTGAGAACCAAAATGAATCTGAAAAGGTATAGGCTAATGCTGCAATTGCAGAAGCTACCAACACCATTGCCCCATCGGACGTTCCTAATTCACCTTTTTGAGTGACTACAAGCTTTTTCAATAACAGGCTCATGGACCAAAACATGAACAATATCGTTAATGAGCTGGAGACAGCTGACAAGGCATTAATCCAAAGTGCTACAGATTCAGGCGCGGCGAAAAATGAAAATAACCGCCCCAACACCATGAATAAGGGGGCGCCTGGAGGGTGGCCTACCTCTAATTTATACGCCGCAGTAATATATTCACCGCAATCCCACAAACTGGCTGTAGATTCCATGGTCATTAGATAAACACTGGTGGCAATCGCAAATACAGTCCAACCAATTAAGGTATTAAGCTTTTTAAAATTCATGAGAAAAAGTATAATATATAGACGCGAATTTAGGAATATATCGCGTTGAGTGAAAATTCCAAGGATAAATTTCAAATTGGATTTTTTGAAAATTAAATAAAGTTCCTAACTTTGCGCACCCAATGACCCATGGTGTAACTGGCAACACGTCTGATTTTGGTTCAGAAGAGTCTAGGTTCGAGCCCTAGTGGGTCAACAGAATGAAATCCCTGCATCGCGGGGATTTTTGTTTTTACGGCATCCAGTCAATGCTTTTTATTACTATTGCAACATGAATGAAGAACAGTCAAAGAAGAGCATAGAAGGTTTGGGAGAATTTGGTTTAATTGACCATCTAACAGCAAATCTTCAACATCATAATCCAACTACTGTTTATGGCATTGGAGATGATTGCGCAGTAATTGAGCGCAATGACACTTCTTATTCCCTAATCTCTATAGAGTTATTTTTAGAAAACATACATTTTGATTTAATGTATGTCCCGTTAAAGCATTTAGGTTTTAAAGTGATCTCTGCCAGTGTTTCTGATATTTATGCTATGAATGCAAAAGCCGAACACGTATTGCTAGGTGTTGGGCTCTCTAGTAGGTTCCCACTTGAAGCGATGGAGGAATTCTATGAAGGAGTTCGGAATGCCTGTGCGTTTTATAATGTTGACTTAATCGGCGGAGACACGAGCAGCTCATCAAAAGGGTTAATGATTTCTGTTACGGCGATTGGAAGTGTAAATAAATCAGACATTGTTTATCGTGGGGGAGCCAAAACTAATGACATTCTGATGGTGAGTGGTGATTTGGGTAGGCCTTACCTTGGTCTTCAAATTTTAGAACGAGAGAAAAGTGTCTTTCTTGCAAATCCAACCATTCAGCCTGAGTTGGCCCCTTTCGACCCCTTGATAAAGAAGCAATTAATGCCTGAGGCAAGAAAGGACGTTGTTGGACTCCTATCTCAGCTGGATGTTGTCCCCACGTCTATGATTGATATTTCTGATGGATTAGCGTCGGAATTAATTCATCTGTGCACTAAAAGTAAATTAGGATGCATCATTCATGAAGAGAAAATACCTTATCACGAAGACACCATGTTAGTAGCCTCTGAATTTAATCTGTCACCGCTAACTTGTGCAATGAACGGAGGGGAAGAGTATGAGTTGTTATTCTCTGTCTCACAAGAAGATTTTATTAAGTTAAAAGGGAATCCGCATTTTACACCAATTGGTTATTTCACTGAAGAATTAGGAATCGCACAATTAATGGATCAATCCGGTGCTTTACATGAAATTAAAGCTCAAGGATGGACCCATTTCTAATCAATCGATTCTGGGAAGTTTGATTTTTGTGCGTTGAATAACCGCTAAGGGATAATTTCCAATAAGCTGCTGCTTAAACAGTGCAGCCTCGACTTCGCTGCGATAATCCCCAACCATGAAATTGAAATACGGGGCTTCGAAAGCAACATACACCTCGGTTTTTGGATAGGAAGAACTAAATTTCAACCGCAGTGAATCGATTATTTCCTTGTCACTATCGAATGCTAATTGAATTCTATATCCATAGAGTTCATTACGATACTGTTTATTGCTGTCAATTCCTTGATCAATAATTGGGTCAACGTGCGGTTTGATTTGACCCATAACATTACCCGCGTAGGTTATGAGAATAACAAAGAAGCAATATACGAGATGGTGACTAATTCTCATGCCACAAAGTTATCAACTTTAAACAACTGGCAAGTCACGGTGTGTTTTTCCTTATTTAGAATGATTATAAATTAAATAGTGGCGGCTTTTTTTGTCATCAATGTGTCATGAAATTTCTCTATTCGTGTAAATTTGCATCGTGAAAAAGTGTTAAAATGCACTTTTAAAAACGAGAATTTAGAAACTAGTTTCATGAAAATATCTAATATTCAACAAGTTACCATGGCGAAATCCCTTAGGTTGTTTGCTTTTTTGTGTGTAATCTTTTTTGTTCAACACACCCTTCATGCGCAAGGAGAGGCACTTTTTAAATCAAAATGTTCAAGCTGTCACCAAATCCATAAAAATGGAACTGGCCCTATGTTGTCTGGGGCGCGTCAACGTTGGATTGATGCGGGTGAAGGAGATTTGATTACTAAATGGGTTCAAAACAATGCCGCATTAAGAGCAAGCGGTGCGTCTAAAAGAGCCGCAGCTGTATTTAAAGAATATGGCGGTTCGCAAATGACGGTTTTTGCTGATTTGACGGATGATCAAGTGAATCAAATTTTAGATTATGCAGATGCACAGCCAAAAGAAGATCCTGCAGCAGCCAAAGATGGCGCAGCTGATCCAAATGCACCTCAGGATGGTGAAGAGGAAGAAGGAGGCTTAGGTTTTGTGTGGTTAATCTTGGCAGTTCTATTTGTTGTGATTATTTTAAGCGTTGGTGGTGTTCGTCGTCAACTTAAAGTTGCAAGTACGGGTGATGAGAAATATAATGAGTTAACGTATTGGGAGGAATTTAAAACTACTGCTTGGAAGTATCGTGGGTTAACCGGATTAGTTGGGTTGGTATTGACAATTGCCGTATTAGTAGTTGTTTTTAAAAGTTTGTATTCAATTAACGTGATGGAAAATTATCAACCATCTCAACCGGTTGCATTTCCACACTCCCGTCACGCAGGGGAGAACGGCATTGATTGTAAATATTGTCACAATTCGGTTACTAAGTCTAAACATGCTGGATTGCCTTCAGTAAATGTGTGTATGAATTGCCACAAACAAATCAATGGTGAAGGAAAACCATTTGCTGGAGAAATTAAGAAGATTTATGCTGCTGCAGGTTGGGATACTAAATTTGGTCCTGCTGGGGGGTATAGAAATACCAAAGGAAAGCCATTGGTGTGGAATAAAGTACACGTTTTACCTGATCACGTTTATTTTAATCACTCTCAGCACGTAGTTGTTGGTGGAGTGGATTGTAAACAATGTCATGGTGATATGACACAAATGCAAGAAACAGCTAAAGTTCAACCTATTGAGGAGTTGAATAAAATCGAAGGTAATATCAAATTGACGAAAGCCACCCTTACAATGGGTTGGTGTATCGAATGCCACGGAGCCAAAGAGGTTACCGTAGGGGACGGCAAGAATGCATATTATGATGAAATACATAGCCGTTTGAAGAAAAATAAATCACTTTATCGCAAATATCTAGCAAACGACGGTAAATTAACTGTCAATGAACTAGGTGGTTGGGAATGTGCAAAATGTCACTATTAATTTACTGTAGCGAATAAAACAAGTTATGGAAGTAACAAAGAAATATTGGAAAGGAATTGAAGAGTTAAATCAAACTCCTGAATTTACAAAACATCGAGATAATGAGTTCCCATATCAGAACGCTGTTGATCAGTTTTTGGTTGATGAACAGTTAGCTGAATCTTCAACAGGTCGTCGGGATTTCCTTAAGTTTTTAGGATTCTCTGTTGCGGCTGCAACATTGGCTGCGTGTGAAGCACCAGTTACTAAAGCAGTTCCTTATGTTAATAAGCCGGAAGATGTTACACCTGGTGTTGCTACATGGTATGCATCTACGTATTACGACGGAATGTCATATGCTAGTATTCTCGTTAAAACCAGAGAGGCGCGGCCTATTTTCATCAAAGGGAATAAAGACTTTGGTTTTACAAAAGGTGG
Source organism: Crocinitomicaceae bacterium (assembly GCA_040383285.1). Lineage (GTDB taxonomy): Bacteria > Bacteroidota > Bacteroidia > Flavobacteriales_D > Crocinitomicaceae > UBA952. The sequence goes on from JBEIDV010000002.1 coordinate 8,171, forward strand.
AACCAATCCTCAGATTATTGCGTCAGTATTAGGTTTATATGACAGTGAACGTCTTAACGGTGTGCGCTCAAAAGGAGTGGATACAAATATTTCTGTTGACAAAGCAGATAAAGCAATCATAACTGCGCTTAAAGGGGCGAAAGAAATTGTGTTATTAACACCGACCGTAATTAGTCCATCCTTGAATGCTGCGATTTCAACAATGGCAGCGGCATATTCGGTGAATGGTACCTCTAAAGTTAAGGTTGTACAGTACGATGCCATTTCTTATGGAGCAATTCGAAAAGCAAACGAACTGAACTTCGGGGCGTCTGTAATCCCATCTTATGATTTCTCGAAGGCTAAAACGATAGTAGGCGTTGGTGCGGATTTTTTAAGCACATGGTTGTTAGGTAATGAATATGCGGTTCAATACGGTGTGAATAGACAGCCAGGAAAAGGAATGTCTAAACACTATCAGTTTGAATCCATTATGTCAATTACTGGATCGAATGCAGATGGAAGAGCTCAGATTAAGCCATCAGAATCAGCCAACGTATTAGCCTATATACTTAAAAGTATTGGCGGTTCTACCTTAGTTTCTAGTGCTTTGTCTGGTGAGGCGAAAAAGGTTGCTGACGCTGCGATTGCCGCGCTTAAGTCAAGCAAAAAAGAATCCTTAGTTGTTTGTGGATCGAATAATGAAGCGGAGCAGTTATTAACAAATGCAATCAATAACCAGCTGAATGCATATGGAACGACCATCGACTTATCAAATGATGTCAAACTATTCCAATCTAATGATACAGCTGCGAATCAACTTTTTGATTCAATAAGATCCGGTAAAGGTCCAGATGTTTTGATTAATCTAGGTGCAAATCCTGTATACGCATCGGCTAATGGCGATAAATTACGCAAGGGATTGGAGGGATTAAAAATGTATGTTTCTACTGCTCGGTATGCGGATGAAAGCTCATCTGTAGCAACATTTATAGTGCCAGACCACCATCAACTTGAATCATGGAATGACTATATGCCGAAAGCAACCCATTATGCTGTGGCGCAACCTACCATACGTCCTTTAGGCGATACCTATGCTTCCTTAGAATCAATTTTGGTTTGGGCAGGTGCTGCGGTTCGTAATGGAAAAGATTCAACGGTTGCATATGATGCAATAAAAACAACAGCGGCAACCCAAGGGTATGCTGATTTTTCAATGTTAACACACAACAGTTGTGGTGCCGTGAATTCACCTGTTTCATCCTTTGTATACAAAGCTGTTTCATCTTCTGCTACCACTAAAGGTGGTGAGTGGGAAGTTGTTTTTTATCAAAAAACGGCGATTCGTGATGGGGGCTTGGCAAGTAATCCTTGGTTACAAGAACTCCCAGATCCAATTTCGAAGGTAACGTGGGATAACTACATTACCATGAATCCAGTTCAAATGGAGAAGATGGGTTATGCTACAACCTTTGATCAGGAACATGGACTTAATTTGGCTACGGTTACTGTGAATGGACAAAAAGTTACGCTTCCAGTTTATCCACAACCAGGACAGGCTTTTAATACCTTTGGTATTGCTTTGGGTTATGGACGTGGTGCAAATGGGGAACTAATCGGCCGAGCGGCATTTCAAACCAAAGAATATGGTGGGTATGAGTTGGCTGAGAATGGAAATAGAAAAGCAATTGGGGTGAACGTATTTCCATGCTTAGGTGATTCAAAAGGATTACCATCTTATTCAGCGAGTGCAACAATTACTAAAATCGAAGGTGAATACTTAATCGCGGCCACCCAAATTCATCATACGGTGATGGGGCGGGATTCTATTGTAAGAGAAACGACCCTTTCAACTTTTATGAAAGGAGATAGAGAGGCATTTAACCCGATTCATAAATTGCAGCGATTAAATGAGCACGGGCATCATGAGGAAGCGCCACTTGAGGAATTTGACTTATGGAATGCACATCCGATAGAAAAAGTCGGTCACCGATGGGGCATGACGATTGATTTATCCTCTTGTATTGGTTGTGGTTCATGCTTGATTGCTTGTCAATCAGAAAACAACGTTCCGGTTGTTGGAAAGGATGAAGTTAGACGAGGACGGGAAATGCATTGGTTGAGAATCGATCGATATTATGCTTCAGCAGAGGAGTCTTCGGTTGGTAAGAAGGCAAACGAAGACGATTTTAATTATTCAGAAGCAGAAAAGGCGGCGGTAAATCCAGCGGTGGTTCACATGCCATTGATGTGTCATCATTGTAACCATGCACCATGTGAAACAGTTTGTCCGGTTGCAGCAACAACACATAGCAATGAAGGATTGAATCAAATGGCATATAACCGATGTATCGGTACACGATATTGTGCCAATAACTGTCCATACAAAGTACGACGATTTAATTGGTTTAATTACCCATCATACAAGAAGTTTACAGAAGTTAATCCTGCTCAAGACGATTTAGGTCGTATGGTTCTTAACCCGGATGTAACGGTTAGAACTCGTGGTGTAATGGAGAAATGTTCATTCTGTGTTCAACGTATTCAAAGCACGAAACTTACGGCTAAGAAAGAGGCAAGACCGGTTAAAGATGGTGAATTAGCTACTGCTTGTTCTGAAGCATGCCCAACAAACGCAATTATAGTGGGTGATTGGAATGATGATAGCTCTGCAGTTAAAGCAAGCTCTTCGGACAACAGAGCATACCAAGCCCTAGAGGAGGTTGGAGTTAAACCGAATGTTTGGTATAAAGTAAAAGTTAGAAACTAAGATATTTACAGAAACTAAAAGCAAGAACAATGCAAAAGGAAGCAGCAATTAGGGAACCCCTAATCCTTGGGAATAAAACATATCACGACGTAACCGAAGATGTATGTCGTCCGATTGAAGGTAAAGCCCCAAAGATGTGGTATATATTATTTTCCATCGCATTAATCATTGGATTATATGGCGTTGGATCCATATTATATCTTCTTGGAACTGGTATTGGTGTTTGGGGATTGAACAAGACCATTGGTTGGGCTTGGGATATTACAAACTTCGTATGGTGGGTTGGTATTGGTCACGCCGGTACACTAATCTCTGCGGTGTTATTACTTTTCCGTCAGAAATGGAGAATGGCAATTAACCGCTCAGCAGAAGCGATGACGATCTTTGCGGTATTTATGGCAGGTACGTTCCCTTTAATTCACATGGGTCGTTTATGGGTAGGGTATTGGGTACTTCCAATTCCTAACCATTTTGGTTCCTTGTGGGTGAACTTTAACTCGCCGTTATTATGGGACGTATTTGCGATTTCCACCTATTTATCAGTTTCCCTGGTGTTTTGGTATATCGGGTTAATTCCAGATTTCGCAACCATTCGTGACCGTGCAAAAAAGCCAGTGGCAAAACGCATGTATTCTATTCTATCATTCGGATGGTCTGGTAGAGCAAAACATTGGAATCGGTTTGAGTTAGTTTCATTGGTGTTAGCAGGTTTAGCAACCCCACTGGTATTCTCGGTTCACTCGATTGTATCTTTTGACTTTGCTACTTCAGTAATTCCAGGTTGGCACACCACGATTTTCCCACCTTATTTTGTTGCTGGTGCTGTATTCTCTGGGTTCGCCATGGTTCAGACCTTGTTACTTGTAATGCGTAAGGCAATGAATTTAGAAGCCTACATTCATACGAAGCACGTGGAGTATATGAATATCGTAATTATGGTAACCGGCTCAATAGTTGGTACTGCGTACATTACAGAGTTATTCATTTCATGGTATTCTGGTGTTGAGTATGAAGCATATGCCTTCTTAAATCGTGCAACAGGACCTTACTGGTGGGCATATTGGTCAATGATGACATGTAACGTAATTTCACCTCAGCTTATGTGGATTAGAAAGTTGAGAAGAAGTTTATTGTTTACTTTCTTTATATCGATTGTGGTAAATATTGGTATGTGGTTCGAACGTTATGTAATTATTGTAACTTCCATACACAGAGATTACATTCCAGCGGCATGGAGTATGCATTACCCTAGCCACATAGATATCGCGGTTTACGTAGGTACCATTGGATTATTCTTTGTGTTTTTCCTGCTGTTCGCACGTTATTTCCCGGTACTTGCCTTGAATGAGGTGAAAACAATCCTTAAAGGGTCAGGACAATCCTATAAGGAATCACCGGATTATCATAAACATCATTAATATCGGATTATGTCAGATAAAGTAATATATGCAATGTACGGAGACGATGAGGTGCTTAAGTCAAGCGCCAAAAAATTAGTCTCTGGTGGAGTTAAAATTTCAGAAGTGTATAGCCCGTTCCCGATTCACGGAATTGATCCGATTATTGGGGTTAAAGGAACACGATTAGGGATTATGGCATTCTTATACGGGTTAACGGGGTTAACGTTAGCTACTATAGGAATGTATTATTTCATGGTGGTAGAATGGAAAATGAATATCGGTGGCAAACCAAACTTCTCGTATGTGGAAAATGTGTTAGCTTTTATTCCGATTTCATTTGAGTTCACTGTATTATGTGCTGCGCATGGAATGGCAATTACCTATTTGCTACTAAATAGAACCTTACCCGGGATGCCTGCACAAAATCCTGATCCTAGAACAACGGATGATAAATTTGTCATGGAAATTCGCTTATCAGAGAATCATGGATTGAGTGAAGAGAAAGTAGATGAATTGTTGAAAGACACAGGTTTTGTTGAGTTAGATAAGAAAATAATCGAATAAGAATTAAGGAAATATAATGAAAAAGTCCTTTTTTAAACTAGTTGGAACTGTAGCTGTAAGTGTACTCGTGTTGAGTGCTTGTACCTCCAACGCCGATAGTCCGGGATTAGAATATATGCCGGATATGTATCGTTCACCAGCCATTGAAGCCTATGTGGATTATGGCGAGGTAAGAGGTCGAATTGATGAAACGAAGAAAACACGCTTAACCGCGATGGCTCCTCCTTCGCATACCATTCCTTATTTTGGAACGGACAGTGCTGAAGTAAAATTAATGATGCCATACACCCGCTTAGCGAATGAATCTTTCAAGGCTAGCCATGGTATGTATAACGACCAATTAACCCGTGAAGACCATTATGCTGCAGCATTGGCAGACAAAAACATGATCATGCTCAATGCTGGAAATGCCGAAGCAGTTCTTAGCAAAGGAAAAGAGCTTTTTACAGCGATGTGTCAGCATTGTCATGGAGAGAAAGGGGATGGTAACGGACCGATGGTCACTTCTGGAGCATATTCTGGTGTTCCAAATTATGCGGAACGTGCTGCATTGTCAGATGGTCAGATGTTTTATTCCATTTATTATGGAAAAGGAATGATGGGTGCTCACCGTTCTTTATTGAATAAGAAAGAAATTTGGACGGTTATTCATTATATCAGAAGCTTGCAATCTGCTGATTACGGTAAGTTTAATGCAAATGGCTCTGCGGCTGTTGCGGATACAACAAAACAAAAATAAGATCATGGAATTTACAATCACTAAAAAAGCAAAAAATACGGCCTTTGGATTAATAGGTGTTGGAGCGCTATTAGCTATTGTCGGCATTATTAGCAATATGGGTGAGGAGCATTTTGTTACTCGACTTATGACGAATGGATTAATTAATGCCTTTTTCTTCTTTGCAATCGGCTTAGGCGCATTGTTTTTTCTTGCGCTTAATTATGCAACAGAGGCAGGGTGGTACGCTGTAGTAAAACGAGTGATAGAAGCTGTAGCTCTTTATTTGCCATACGGTATTGGTGTTTTTGGAGTTGTTTTATTAACGATTTCATTCATGAAAGGGGCTCATATTTATACATGGATGGATGGACATGTAGTGGCAGAAGATAAGCTCATAGAAGGAAAATCTGCCTATTTGAACTTGGGTTTCTTTTGGCTAAGAACACTTGTTTATTTTGCCGTTTATCTTTTGTTCCTAAGAGGATTTAGAAAACGTTCGATTTTAGAAGATCAAATTGGAGGAACAGAAATACACTTTAAGAACTATAGAAAAGGAGCCACCTTCTTAGTGTTTTTTGCTGTATTCAGTTCAACGTCGGCTTGGGACTGGTTAATGTCGATTGACGTACACTGGTATAGTACGCTATTTGGTTGGTACACCTTTGCAGGAATGTGGGTATCCGCTATGGTAGTTATTGTATTAACCACGATTTATCTAAAGAAGCTTGGCTACTTAGAAAATGTTAATGATTCACATATACATGATATTGGTAAATGGATTTTTGCGATTTCCTTCCTATGGTCATATTTATGGTTTTCGCAGTACATGCTTATTTGGTATGCAAACATTGGTGAAGAGGTGGTTTACTATGTAATGAGAACAGAAAACTACAAATACCTTTATTTTGGGATGTTCTTTATAAACTTTGTATTCCCAATGTTGATTTTAATGTCAAGGGATGCTAAACGAGATGCCGGTGTATTAATGTTTGTTGGATTAGTTATTTTAATAGGACACTGGTTGGATGTATACATCATGGTTTCTGGTGGCTCCTTAGGTGCGAATTGGCATATTGGTATGTTAGAAATCGGCCTGCCAATAATGATGGCTGGAATATTTATACTGATATTATTGAGAAATCTGTCAAAAGCTCCACTAACGCCGGTGAATCACCCGTTTTTGGATGAGAGTATACATCATGAATTTTAATGAAAATTAGCGGAAGAAATGGAAAATAAATTGATAATGATCTTGATTGTGGTAATAGGAGCTATTGCCATATCACAGCTTGTTCGGGTTTATGAATTAACGGCAAAGTTGAGAAAGCATGGTGAAGATGAAATCCCAATGCGAGATAATTACTTGAACGCTAAGTTGATGCTGGCCTTTATGGTTTTTCAATTCGGTGGCTTCATCTATTTGATGATGAAGTATGGATGGACAGGTAGAGGACCTGCTGCATCGGTTCAAGGTGAGGCAACCGATTGGTTGTTGAACATAAACTTTGTTCTTGTAATAGCAATATTCTTTCTAACTAACTTCCTTTTATTCTTTTTTTCCTATAAGTATGTGAAAAAACCGGGGGTTAAGGCCTACTATTATCCACACAACAACAAATTGGAGATGTTGTGGACCGTAGTTCCGGCAGCCGTATTAGCGGTAATAATTATTTTAGGATTAAGAACTTGGAATGAAGTTACATCAGCCTCTCCCAAAGATGCTATCAATATAGAATTATATTCGAAACAGTTTGATTGGACTGCCCGTTACTCTGGTGGTGATAATACCTTAGGTCGAACAGATTATAAACTGATTTTAGGGAATAATGAATTAGGCTTAATGACTGCAGCGACAATAGATTCATCTATATTGGCTATGCGCCAAGGAGCAGGTGGGATTTTAGACATCAAAAAGTTGCTTAATAACCGGGACACCGTATTAACCGATTCATTAACCTCAGTTCTTAGAAAAGACTTAGGCAGTAAAGAACGTTTATTGCGCTTGTTAACGCAAATGAAATCTACACACAATGCCTCTTTGGATAAGCATGTATATGATGATATTGTTCAAAAAGATACCTTGTATTTGTGCGTGAATAAACCCTACGAGTTTTCTTTTCGCTCAAAGGATGTAATTCACTCTGCTTATTTCCCGCACTTCAGAACACAAATGAATACCGTTCCTGGATACGGAACGCGTATGAAGTTTACACCAAATAAAACTACGGAGGAAATGCGAACCATTAAGAACCTTCCAACGTTTAATTATGTGTTAATGTGCAATAAGATTTGTGGAGGTGCGCATTATAAAATGAAATTAATGGTGGTTGTATTAGCTGAGGCTGAGTATAATGCATGGATGAAAAGTAAGGCGACTAAAAACTTTAAAGCCACTTATTTTCCAGCTCCTGCAGCTCCTGCAGCCCCTGAGGCTCCAGCAAAGGACACTGTTAAAAACGCAATGAATTAATTACTAAAGATTTAAACTCAATAAACATGGCTTCAGCAGCACACGATGTACATTCTCATGATCACCATGATCATCATCATGAAGAAAGTTTTGTTTCAAAATATATTTTTAGCCAAGACCATAAAATGATTGGTAAGCAGTTCTTGATAACTGCTGTGTTTATGGGATTAGTGGCTATGCTGTTGTCTATTCTATTTAGAATTCAGTTGGCATGGCCTGGGGAGAGCTCTGATTTTCTGAATTTCTTTTTAGGAGATCAATGGGCACCTGAAGGAGTTCTTAAAGAGGATATGTATCTTGGATTGGTTACCATTCACGGAACCATAATGGTCTTTTTCCTTTTAACAGGTGGACTTTCAGGTACGTTCTCTAATATTCTAATTCCGTTGCAATTGGGAGCTCGTGATATGGCTTCAGGATTCTTGAATATGTTGTCCTATTGGTTTTTCTTATTGTCTTCTTTAATCATGTTCCTTTCCTTGTTTGTAATGAATGGATCCGTTTTCGGTATTGATTTTCCTGGAGATTGGGGGACTGTTGGTAATGGCCCTGCCATGGCAGGTTGGACAGTTTATCCGCCATTATCTGCGTTGCCTCAAGCAGTTTCTGGGTCCGGTTTTGGGATGACCTTGTGGTTAATTTCAATGACTATTTTCATTGCAGGCTCATTGATAGGTAGTTTGAATTATATCGTAACCGTTTTGAATTTACGTACTACGGGTATGACAATGACCAGAATGCCATTGACTATTTGGGCATTTTTTGTTACTGCCATTTTGGGTGTGTTATCCTTCCCTGTTTTATTATCCGCAGCATTGTTACTCACTATGGACCGAATGGCCGGCACGAGTTTCTACTTGTCTGATATAATGGTCGGAAGTGAAATGTTAACGAATCACGGGGGATCACCGCTTTTATTCCAACATTTATTCTGGTTCCTAGGTCACCCAGAAGTATATATTGTATTATTACCAGCACTCGGTTTGTCCTCAGAGATTATTGCAACCAATGCAAGAAAACCGATTTTTGGTTATAAGGCAATGATCGGATCTATTTTAGCTATTGGATTCCTTTCGTTTATCGTGTGGGGTCACCACATGTTTATCACTGGAATGAATCCATTCCTAGGTAGTGTGTTTGTTTTTACCACCCTTTTGATTGCCATTCCATCTGCGGTTAAGGTATTTAACTATATTACCACCCTATGGAGAGGTTCAATTGTGTACACACCAGCTATGTTGTTTGCGATTGCTCTTGTATCAACATTTATTACCGGTGGTGTTACCGGGATTATCTTAGCGGATTCCGCTTTAGATATTGCGATTCATGATACGTACTTTGTTGTAGCTCACTTCCATATAGTTATGGGAATGTCTGCTGTATTTGGAATGTTTGCGGGTGTATACCATTGGTTCCCCAAAATGTACGGACGAATGATGAATAATCGCATGGGCTATGTGCATTTTTGGATTACCATAGTAGGTGCCTATGGCGTATTCTTCCCGATGCATTTTGTTGGACTAGCTGGTGCACCACGCCGTTATTACGATTATTCAGTTTATGGTGAATTTGATACGGAATCATTTAATATGATTATGGATCTAAATGTAGTTATAACTGTTTTCGCAATCATCGCAGCATTAGGTCAGCTAATCTTCCTGTTTAATTTCTTCTACAGTATCTATCGTGGTCCTGCAGCACCACAAAACCCTTGGAAGTCTAATACACTTGAATGGACAACTCCAGTTGAACATATTCATGGTAACTGGCCAGGTGCTTTACCTGTAGTTCATCGTTGGCCGTATGATTATTCTAAACCTGGAGCGGCAGCTGATTACATTCCTCAAGATGTTCCTCTTGCAGAAGGAGAAGTAGAGCATTAATTGAAACTGTAAAGCCCCGAAAGGGGCTTTTTTTATGGTTCGATCTGTTCGATTTCAGGAGCTACTAACTCCAGTTCTTTATAATATGCTTCGCCAAATGCCCTGATTAAGGGTTCTTTGAGGAATTTATATACGGGGATGTTTAGTTTATCTCCGCATGAGCACGCGGATTCACAAATCTTCCATTCATCGAATTGTAAGGCCTTGAAATCGTGATATTGTTTAACCCGAATGGGATAAAGAGAACAAGAAATGGGTTTGATGTTTTCAATTTTACCAGCACGAAATGCGGCCTCTATAGCACATAATGCGGTTTGCTTCTCATCAAAAAACACAAATGCACATTCTTTACCTTCTACTAACATGGTCACCGGCTCATTCTCTTGGTCTAAGTATGAAACCCCACTTTTAGTTACAGCGTCAATCCCTTCTGCACGCATGAAAGGTAAAATATGCGTAAGTTGATTTTCAATTTGAGAAACCTCATCGGTTGTGAGCGGCGCACCAGCGTCTCCTTCAACACAACAAGCTCCCTTGCATGCTGAAAGATCACACACGAATTTTCGTTTGAATATTTCGGCTGAAACGATGGTGTCTTTTAATTCAATTAACATGTGCCAAAATTAGTATGAATTTATCGTATTTGGTAGTTTATCAGATTTAACCTATCTTTGCTGTAAGATAAACGATAATGAGGGGACGAAAGTCCCCTCTTTTTTTACAATGATTGATAAGAATATAGTACTGAAATTAGCAGAAGAACGGATTCAGGAATTGAATAGAGGCCTATTTATAGTGGACCTAACAATTTCTACTCGTAATGTCATTAATATTGAATTAGATCGAGAAGGAGGGGGTGTGTCTATAGAGGATTGTATTTCTGTTTCACGAAATGTTGAGCATAATTTAGATCGTGAATCCGTGGACTTTGAGTTAAATGTTTCTTCGGCAGGAATGGATCGGCCGTTGCGACATGAAAAGCAGTTTATTAAAAACACAGGGCGCCTACTTACGTTTCTTAAGACCGATGGGGTCCAAGTAGAAGGGGTGTTAAAATCTTTTCATCCGAGCGGTTTTGTAGTAACTGTTGAACGAAAAGTTAAAAATGAAAAAAATAAAAATGTGATAATTGAGGAAGAGCTTACGCTTTCCGCTAATGAAATCAAAGAAATAAAACGTGTAATATCCTTTAAATAAAAACAAATGAATAGTATTGATTTAGTTGAATCCTTTTCCGAGTTTAAAGAGCTTAAAAATATTGACAAGCAAACCATGCAACATGTGCTTGAAGATGTATTTAGAGCTATGTTGAAAAAGAAATTCAATACAGATGAGCATATTGATGTAATCGTGAACATTGAAAAAGGTGATGTTCAGATATTCTTGAATAAAGAAATAGTAGATGACGGTGAAGTAGAAGACGTTAACACTGAAATTGCTTATTCTGATGCCATTAAAATTGAACCTGATTTTGAAATTGGAGAGGAAGTAACCGAAGAATTCAAGTTTATGGATTTTGGTAGAAGGAATGTACTGTCCTTACGCCAAAATTTAATCTCTCGAATTCTCGAATTAGAAAAGGATCACTTGTACAAAAAATACAAAGAACGTGTTGGAGAAATTGTAACCGGAGAAGTATACCAGGTTTGGAAAAAAGAAATATTGGTTATGGATGATGACCACAATGAGCTTATCCTTCCAAAGTCAGAGCAGATACCTTCAGATTTCTTTAAGAAAGGAGAAACTGTTCGCGCAGTTGTTTCTAAAGTAGATATGCGTAATAGTACCCCAGTTATCATACTTTCAAGAACTGCCCCTGAATTTTTAGAACGTTTATTTGAACTCGAAGTACCCGAAGTTTTCGATGGCTTGATTACCATTAAGAAAATTGTTCGTGAACCGGGTGAGCGTGCAAAAGTGGCCGTTGAGTCTTATGATGACCGTATCGATCCTGTTGGAGCGTGTGTTGGAATGAAAGGAAGTAGAATTCATGGAATTGTTCGTGAACTTCGAAATGAGAATATTGATGTAATTAATTACACATCTAATAATCAATTGTTAATTCAACGCGCCTTGTCACCGGCTAAAATCACTTCAATGGAAATTGATGAAGAAGAGAAACGTGTAAAGGTGTTCCTTAAGCCAGACCAAGTATCTTTAGCAATTGGCCGTGGAGGTAACAACATTAAGTTGGCCGGTAAATTAGCCGGGTATGAGATTGATGTATATCGCGATGGAGAAGTAGACGTTGAGGATGTAGATCTAGAGGAATTTGCAGATGAAATCGACGGATGGATTATTGATGAATTAAAAACCATTGGATGTGATACGGCGAAGTCTGTATTAGAAATGAGTGTTGATGAATTGGTTAAACGTACGGATTTAGAAAAAGAAACAATCGAAGAAGTATTCAAAATATTGAATGCGGAATTTGAATAACTTTGAAATACAATAGGGAATAATATTATGGCAGGGAAACCCATTCGTTTAGGAAAAGCAGCAAGTGAATTGAATGTTGGATTGCCAACGTTAGTAGAATTTTTAGGCTCCAAAGGCATTTCTATTGACTCCAATCCAAACACTAAACTAGACCCGGAGCATTTTCAGATTTTATGTACCGAGTTTGCAGCAGATCAAACGTTAAAAGAACAAGCCAAAGGTTCTTCCTTAAAAGAAAAGAAGGAATCCATCTCTCTTAAAGATGCTCGTCAAGAATTACCTGTTCAAGAAAAACTGCAAGAAGAGGAAGAAGGTGATGAGATTAATCTCGAAGAAATTAAACGAACGGTTTTTGAACCAGAAACCGTAAAGCCAAAATCTAATGAACCACAGGTTAATGTGGTGGGTAAAATTGATTTAGCCCAATTAAACCCTAAGAAAAAGCCTGAGGTAAAGCAGCCAGAACCAATTGTGGAGGCTCCAAAACCGATTGAAACCAAGCAAGAAGAAAAACCTGTTGCTCCTGTTATCGAAACGATAAAAACTGAGCGTACTGTCTTGTCTGGCCCAACAGTACTTGGTAAAATTGAACTTCCCGTAGAGCGACCGAAGACGAGTTCGTCAAGCGCTGCGGAAGAGGAAAAACGTAAACGTAAACGCATTAAAAAGATTGAAACACCTGCTCCAGGTGCGAAAGGTCAACCTGCAAAACCAGGTGCGTTTAAAGTGGAGAAAAAAGAAATTTCAGAGCAAGATATTCAAAAAGAGATTAAAGAAACATTGGCGAGACTTTCTGGTCAAGGATCTAAATCGAAATCCTCTAAAAATAGAAGGATTAAAAGGGATAACGTAGCTCAACGACGTCAAGAAGAAATGCTTGCGGCGGAAATGGATGAAAAAGTTCTTAAGCTTTCTGAATTTGTTACGGTATCAGAATTGGCAAGCATGATGAATGTTCAGCCAACACAGGTGATTTCGGCGTGCATGTCTTTAGGGATTTTTGCATCAATTAATCAGCGCTTAGATGCAGAAACAATTCAAATTGTTGCCGATGAATTTGGCTTTGAAACAGAATTTATCAGCGCAGAGGTTCAGGATGCCGTACTCACTGCGGAAGACGCTCCAGAGGATCTAATCTCAAGACCACCCATTATCACAGTCATGGGTCACGTAGATCATGGTAAAACCTCTTTATTAGACCGTATTCGTAATGCGAATGTTACAGAAGGTGAAGCGGGAGGAATTACACAGCACATTGGTGCCTACTCCGTTACACTAAAAGATAATAGAAAAATGACCTTTTTGGATACTCCAGGTCACGAAGCGTTTACTGCAATGCGTGCTCGGGGAGCCCAGGTCACTGACCTTGCCATTATTATTGTTGCGGCTGACGATGATGTTATGCCTCAAACGAAAGAAGCGATTTCTCACGCTCAAGCAGCAGGTGTCCCAATGATCTTCGCCATTAACAAGATTGATAAGCCAGGCGCTAATCCAGATCGGATTAGAGAACAACTTTCGCAAATGAATATCCTTGTGGAAGATTGGGGAGGCAAATATCAGGTACAGGAGATTTCAGCAAAAAAAGGACTTAACATTTCCGAATTATTAGATAAGGTACTTCTTGAAGCAGAAATGCTTGAGTTAAAGGCGAATCCAAATAAAAATGCAGTTGGTACAGTTATCGAATCTTCATTGGATAAAGGAAAAGGATATGTAACCAATATTCTTGTTGAGGCAGGTACTATGCGCATTGGTGATGTGGTTCTTGTGGGACGGCATTACGGCCGTGTTCGGGCAATGCATGATGAGCATGGAAAAGTACTTAAGGTGGCTGGTCCAGCTCAACCCCTTTCTATTCTCGGTATCAATGGTGCACCAAGTGCAGGTGATAAATTCCATGTATTGGATGATGAGAAAGAAGCAAAAGCAATTGCATCGAAACGTGAGCAACTATATAGAGAACAAGGGCTCCGTACGAATAAACATATTACACTGGATGAAATTGGTCGTCGTTTAGCAATAGGTGACTTTAAAGAATTAAATATTATTGTTAAAGGTGACGTGGATGGATCCATCGAAGCACTTTCAGACGCCTTATTGAATCTTTCAACGCCAGAAATTCAAGTAAACATTGTACTTAAAGGCGTAGGAGCAATTTCTGAGGCAGATATAAACTTAGCTTCAGCATCTGATGCTATTATTATTGGATTCCAGGTACGTCCGACCGTTGGTGCAAGAAAACTTGCCGAGACAGAACAAATCGATATTCGATTGTATTCAATTATTTACAAAGCAATTGAAGAAATTAAATCGGCAATGGAGGGTATGCTTTCTCCTGATATCGAGGAAAAAGTGATAGGTACTGCAGAAATCCGCGAAACGTTCGAAATAACAAAAGTTGGCACCATTGCAGGTTGCTACGTACTGGATGGAATTATTAAAAGATCATCAAAAGTACGGGTAATTAGGGATGGCATAGTTATTCATAATGGCACACTTGGTTCGCTTAAACGATTTAAAGACGATGTTAAAGAAGTGAAGAATAACTACGAGTGTGGATTGAATATTGATAAGTTTAATGATATCCAAATAGGAGATCACGTGGAGGCTTATGAGGAAGTTGAGGTGGCAAGAAAGCTTTAAGCGGATAACCCACTTTGATTATTAATACGTACCTTTGTAACTAAACTATTTGTAATGGAAAATATCCAACATGCACAGCTTTTATCGGGTTATCACATTCTTCTAATCTTTGTAGTTGTTTTATTATTGTTTGGTGGTAAAAAAATTCCTGAACTTATGAAAGGCTTAGGTCAAGGAATTAAAGAATTTAAGGACGCTTCAAAAACTGAAGAAAATAAACCAACCGCTTCCAACGATAAGCAAATCGAAGAGAAGTAAACCATGTTTAATTCCATTCAAGAAAATAAATCGGCACTTGAGTCGGGAAAGACTCTTTTGGATATCCTTGAACATTATTTAACGCGTATTAATGCGCACAAAGACCTTAATGCCTACCTTGAAGTATTCGAAGATTCTGCGCGAACAGAGGCAGTCAGAATACAAGACAAAATAAATCAAGGCACCTCAGGCAAACTTGCAGGCACATTTATTGGGATTAAAGATAATTTGTGTTTGATTAACCATAAGGTTTCGGCTTCGTCAAAAATTTTGGAGGGTTTTGAATCCCTGTATACTGCAACGGCTGTTCAACGACTTATAGATGAAGATGCAATAATTCTTGGCCGTTTAAATTGTGACGAATTTGCCATGGGAAGCTCAAATGAAAAATCTGCCTATGGACCCGTTCGTAATTCGTTAAACCCAGCATATGTTCCAGGAGGTTCTTCTGGGGGTTCTGCCGTGGCTGTAGCTGATGGGTTGTGCACTGCATCACTTGGCAGTGATACCGGCGGTTCTGTTCGTCAACCCGCTTCTTGGACAGGCACCTATGGGCTTAAACCTACCTACGGGAGAATTAGTAGGTATGGACTAATTGCCTATGCATCATCATTTGATCAAATCGGAACATTTACATCCAATTTGTCAGATGCCGAATTATTATATCAAATAATGGCCGGAAAAGACCCTAAAGATGCTACTACTTCTTCTCGTGAAATTGAAGGAAGAAGTGAACGCTCATCTGCTTTGCGTTTTGGGGTGCTAAAGGAATATATGAATCATCCCGGACTGGATTTAGAGGTGAAAGCTTCGTTAGACTCAATCCTAACAAAATTACGTGAAGAGGGACATGAGGTCACTGAGTTCTCGTTTCCCTACATGGATTATGTGGTACCTGTATATTATGTGTTAACTACGGCCGAAGCATCCTCGAATTTATCGAGATTCGATGGGGTACATTTTGGTCACCGATCTCCTAACGCAGAGGGTGTCGAAGAAACGTATATTCAATCAAGAAATGAAGGTTTTGGAGAGGAGGTTAAGCGCAGAATTATGACGGGCACCTTTGTGTTATCCAACGAACAATATGATGCGTACTATACGAAGGGACAGAAAGTAAGAAGGGTTTTACAAGATAAGACACGTGAAATTTTTACTCATGTCGATTGTATCTTAACGCCAACAACACCTTCAACTGCATTTAAAATTGGAGAGGTCAAGGATCCAATTGAAATGTATTTACAAGATATTTTTACCGTGCATGCTAATTTAACAGGAAATCCTGCAATCAGTATTCCGGTGGGTACACATACCAATGGCTTGCCATTTGGAGTTCAATTAATGACCGATCAGTTTCGGGAAAACGACTTGTTTTATGCAACTCAATTGGTGGAGAACATTACAGCATAGTTTGATCCTTTGTGTGCTAATTACACAGGTTTCCATGCGTTCCTTGGGGCAAAAAAACCCATACCTTCAAAATCCAAATGATACCCTTCACCCGGACCAGTTTTTAAATACCGTTGAGCAATCCCTGAATTATTTTTATGCAGATTATGCGAACACGAAATATTCGGACTCTATCATTAAAGCCCTTAATTATGAACCTTCAACGGTACCACTTTTTTCAGATGAAGTCTATTGTGAACGATTAAATCTAATGAATAATCAAAGTCCCTTTGGATTTGATTGCAATGCGATAACCTTATCCTCTATTCGATACTTCGCGCAAAATCGCAGGTCATTTGTGAAAATTGTACTGGGGAGATCCTCGTTGTATTTCGATTTATTTGAAGAAAAATTAGCGGAGTATGGCTTGCCGCTTGAGTTAAAGTATCTTGCGTGTATTGAAAGTGGTTTAAGACCTCAAGTCAAGTCAAAGGCAGGAGCACTTGGTTTATGGCAGTTTATGTATCGAACAGGCTTGTATTATGGGTTAGAAGAAACCTCTTACATAGATGAACGCATGGATCCACATAAGGCAACCGATGCGGCGTGTCGTTTTTTAAAGAAACTTTATGGGATTTATGGGGATTGGAATCTTGCCTTAGCTGCATACAATGCAGGACCCGGAACGATTAACCGAGCAATTGAACGTTCAGGAAATCAACGATCCTATTGGGCGATTAGACCAAGCTTGCCCGCCGAAACACAAGGCTATGTCCCAACCTTCATCGCAGCAGCTTATTTGATGACGTACCACGCGGAACACAACTTGATGCCCGCCCCAGCAAAAATTCACAATGCGCAACTAGATACCATGTGTCTAAAACGCGGACTTCATATGAAGACGATCTCACAGGGTCTAGCCTGGGATCTGCAGCAAATTAAAGAGTTAAATCCAATTTATAAAACGGATTATATTCCACCATCTATAAAAAAACGCTGTGTTACCGGACCAATGGATAAAATTACCTTACTCGTTGGTCTTGAAGATTCTCTTTTTTTATTGGAAAATCCATCGCAGCTCATCAATCCGTTTACACCGGACACGTCCTCGATGCAGGATTCTACCGGACTATTGGATTCTTTATCGGCTCAATACGCATATCATAAGGTTAAAACAGGAGAAACATTAAAAAGTATTGCACTAAAATATAGTGTTTCAATCGATCAAATAATGGAATGGAATGCCTTACAAACTTCTAACGTGTATGTAGGGCAACGGTTAACCTTGAAACAAATAAACACCATAAAACAAGCACCAATTCAACCAGTACCTGTCGTAAAACCAAAGAAATATTATACGGTGAAAGCCGGGGATACCCTCAGCCGGATTGCAACAAAAAATAACCTTACGCTGGCTCAATTGAAAAAACTCAATCCAGGGGTTGGAAACATGATCCGGGTTGGCGATAGAATCCGTGTAAAATAACTATGAAAATTAGTGCAACAATCATTACGCTAAATGAAGAGCGAAATATTGCTCGCTGTATTGATTCATTAGTTCACGTTGCGGATGAAATACTTGTAATGGATTCTGGATCGACAGATCGCACGAAGGAGATTTGTATGGAGAAAGGGGTTGCGTTTTTTCATCAACCATGGTTAGGGTATGCAAAACAGAAAAATTGTTTAAATCAAAAAGCTTCATTTGATATGATTCTTTCAATCGATGCAGATGAAGAAGTATCCCCTGAATTGCAAGCGGAATTAATATCGATAAAACAAAATAGTTCCAAAGGAGTATTCGCCTTAAATCGATTAACAAATTATTGTGGAACTTGGGTTTATCATTCAGGTTGGTATCCAGATCGAAAGGTTAGGTTGTTTCCGAAAGAAATCAAGTGGGAAGGAGACTTAGTTCATGAAACCCTTAGCATGCCATCGGGTATTCAGGTGGTAATATTAAAGAGCCATTTGTACCATTATTCTTATTATTCTCATGAACAGCATCGGAAACGGGCAGATCATTATTCATCGTTGACGGCTATGAAATATGTTCAAGCTGGCAAGGTTGTATATGTTGGGCAACCCGTTTTAAGTGCATGTATTCGTTTTTTTTCAATGTATATTCTAAAACGTGGATTCTTAGACGGTAAACAAGGATTTCACATTGCAAGAATTAGCGCGGCATCAAACTATTTTAAATACAAGGAAGTTCAACGCTTGAAACGTGAAAATAACTAAGATATCCAAAATTATTGTTTCGCGCACTGATAGCATCGGTGATGTGGTTTTGACCTTACCGCTCTGTTTATGGTTAAAATCAAGTTTTCCCCAAGCAACATTGGTTTATTTATGTAAGCGTTACACTAAAGATGTCGTGCAATGTTTTAATCCTGTGGATGAGATTTTACTCCTTGAAGACCTCGAAAAATCCGACCATAATACGCGTATTTCCTTGCTTCAAAGTGACCTAATTCTTCATGTTTTTCCTAATAAAATGGTTGCCTCATGGGCAAAACAAGCGGGAATAACATACCGCATTGGGACAAGTCACAGGTGGTTCCACTGGTTGAATTGCAATATTCGGGTATCTTTTACACGAAAAAATTCATCCCTGCATGAAGCTCAATTGAATTTTAATTTACTCAAGCCCTTGGGTCTTAGTACGATTCCATCCCTGGCAGAGATCAATTTGTTATCGGAAGGATTTCGAGTACCCAAAACTATACTCCCGTTTAATCCTGGGTATGTCATTTTACATCCACTTTCACAGGGTAGTGCATTAGATTATCCATTGAATAAGTACGTAGCGCTTGCTGAGATGTTATCAAAGCGAGGAAAACAAGTGTTAATTACGGGTACTGTGAAAGAAGGGAATCAAATAGGAACAGCCTTCGATCACATTCCAGGCGTTGAAAATGTGTGTGGTCAATTTTCGCTTGGCGGCTTAATTTCTTTAATTAGTAAAGCCCATGCCCTTATTGCCTGTTCAACCGGTCCACTACATATCGCTGGAATTTTAGATATAAAAGCGATTGGCCTATTTTCTTCTCGCATCCCCATTCATCCGGGCCGATGGAAGCCACTCGGCAACCATTCCATAGCGATGGTGAAAGACCCATATTGCAACCAATGCGCTCGGGGTGAAGACTGTCGGTGTATAACAGAGATTCCCGTTGCTGATATTGTAGATGCCATTTAAATTACAACATGTTTTATTGGGGTTTTCGGCATTTCTATTGGCGTATTCATTAGATAATACAAGCGAAGTATGGTATGCCGTTATGCTCGGTTTTGCGGTATTTTTATATTACTGCTTACCGAGAAAGACCCTATTTATGGTGGTTTATCTGTTCCTTGGGGGGTGCGTTGCATTGTTTATAGATACATCAAACAGCGGCCTTGTTTTTCTTTTTCTTTTGGCGGTTATATTAAGCGTAATATATCCCTGGTTACGTGGAATCCCTCGCATTAAAATACTTATCATCTCCTTCACGTGGACCTTATTCATGGTTCGGGCAATTCCTGGAGCAAAGGGGTTGAATCTTATTTTTTACACCCTTATTTTACTTCTTGTATTTTCCTTTTTGGCAATTGCTTCGGATGTTAATGACCGAGAAACGGACCCTGATGGTATGCTTACAATTCCTCAGGTCACTCCTTGGCCGATACTTCGATGGGTCTTATTGAGCGCTCTTCCGGTGCTAGTGCTTATTACTTTTCTCTTTGTTCCTAATTGGTTAGTTGGAATCGTTTTTTTCAACATATTTTCGAGTGTTAGATTATTTAAGAATTGGGAAAGGCCAGATACACTTGAATTAGATCCGGGCTTACTCTTGTTCGCTATAGGAAATCTTCTTTACGCTCGTTAATGGGGCTTTTCGTATCTTTGTGCCTTAAATTCACCCATGGAATATCGCTTTCAAGAGATTGAAAAGAAATGGCAACATTTCTGGAAGATTAATCATACCTACCGCGTTGAAGAAACCTCAACAAAACCGCCCTATTATGTCTTAGATATGTTTCCGTATCCTTCCGGTGCTGGACTGCATGTAGGACATCCACTCGGATATATTGCATCAGATATTTTTGCGAGGTATAAAAAGCATACAGGTTTTAATGTGCTGCATCCGATGGGGTATGATTCATTCGGATTGCCCGCGGAGCAATATGCGATACAAACCGGTCAGCATCCAGCCAAAACGACCCAAGAGAACATAGAACGTTATCGTGAACAACTAGATAAACTTGGATTTAATTATGATTGGTCACGAGAGATTCGAACTTCCTCTCCTACCTATTATAAATGGACTCAATGGATTTTTATGCAATTATTCAACAGTTGGTATAATCCAAAAACGAATAAGGCAGAGTCAATTAATGAGTTAATTAAGGAATTTGAGCAACAGGGTTTAACGGCACTTTCATTAAGTGCTTTGCATGGAGGTATAGAAACTGAAATTACTCCATTTTCCGCTTCCGAATGGGCAACTTTTACAGAACGAAAACAACAGGAAATATTAATGAACTTTCGCTTAGCGTACCTTGGGGAGTCCTATGTAAATTGGTGCCCTGCCTTAGGAACGGTCTTGGCGAATGATGAGGTGGTTAACGGATTGTCTGAACGCGGAGGTCATCCAGTAGAACGTAAGCTATTAAAGCAATGGAGTATGCGAATTACTGCGTATGCTCAGCGTTTATTGGATGGATTGGATCACCTGGATTGGTTTGATAGCATTAAAGATACCCAGCGTAATTGGATCGGTCGAAGCGAAGGAGCATCGGTTCATTTCCCATTGATGAATCACAAAGGGACAATTGAAGTATTTACAACACGGCCTGATACCTTGTTTGGGGTTTCGTTCCTTACCTTGGCTCCAGAACACGAGTTGGTAAACCAATTAACGACAGAGGAACAGCGAACTGCTGTTACAGCCTATGTATCCACATCGAAAAACAGAAGTGAACGCGAACGAATGGCTGATGTGAATACGATCTCAGGTGTTTTTACCGGATCATATGCCACCCACCCCTTTACCAAGGAACCGATTCCAATCTGGATTGGTGATTATGTCTTGGTGGGTTATGGAACAGGTGCAGTGATGGCGGTACCAGCACATGACGAACGAGATTATAAATTTGCTACCCATTTTTCATTAGCAATCAAGCAAGTGATAAATCCTTTAGCGGATCACGATTTTAGTACGGGAGCTTGGACTGAGAAATCAGGTACAATGATCAATTCCGATTTCCTAAACGGCCTATCTGTAACGGAGGCTGTTAAACGAATGATCTCTGATATAGCCGGACACGGGTACGGTTCGAAACGAATTAATTATCGACTTCGGGACGCGGTATTCGGCCGTCAGCGTTATTGGGGGGAACCAATTCCAATATATTTTAAAGGCGATATTCCTTACCTGATTCCAGCAGATCAACTCCCCTTAGATTTACCCGAAGTTGATAAGTATTTACCTACAGAAGATGGTGACCCGCCACTTGGTAGAGCAACGCATTGGAAGTTTGAAGAGATTTATGAGTATGAAAAATCTACCATGCCTGGTTGGGCAGGAAGTTCTTGGTATTTTTTAAGATATCTAGATCCAACTAATGATCAATGCATAGCATCCCCTGAAAAGATTTCCTATTGGGGAAATGTTGACTTGTATATGGGGGGGGCGGAACATGCTACCGGTCACTTATTGTATGCGAGGTTTTGGTGTAAATTTTTACACGACTTAGGGATTGTCCCGTTTGATGAGCCCTTCAAAAAGATGATCAATCAAGGAATGATTTTAGGTCGAAGCAGTTTTGTTTATCGTGTGGTAGGAGAACAAACCTTTGTAAGTGCGGGATTGAAAGATAGCTACGAAACTACCCCAATCCATGTGGATATTTCCCTCGTAAATAACGATGAGTTGGATATTGAAGGATTCAAAGCTTGGCGCAGTGAATACAAGGATGCCTCGTTTATTTTAGAACCTTCTGGCGTTTATTTCTGTGGACACGAGGTTGAAAAAATGTCGAAGTCTAAATACAACGTTCAAACACCAGACGAGTTAGTGGATCGGTTTGGAGCCGATACCCTGCGGATGTATGAAATGTTTCTAGGCCCAGTGGAGCAAAGTAAACCATGGGACACCAAAGGTATTACTGGGGTACATGGGTTTTTGAAAAAATATTGGCGATTATTTCATCTGGATGGAACATTCGAGGTGAATGAAACAACACCAACCAAAGAACACTTTAAAACCTTACACAAGACAATTCGTAAGATTCGGGAAGATTTAGACCGCTTTTCATTTAATACGGGCGTTTCCAATTTTATGATTTGCGTGAATGAATTGACAGAGTCTAAATGTAATTCCCGTCAAATTTTAGAGCCATTAACTGTTTTACTCGCGCCATATGCTCCGCATATTACAGAGGAACTTTGGGAAAAACTTGGCCATGAACCCGGTTCCTTGTATGAGGCACCCTATCCGGAATTTAATCCAGAGTTTCTGATTGAATCGGATTATGAGTATCCGGTCTCTTTCAATGGGAAGATGCGGTTTAAAGTATCTTTACCCTTATCGCTTAACATTGAAGAAATTCAAGCGGCCATTTTATCGCAATCCGAAACCGTAAAGTGGTTAGAGGGTAAAACCCCAAAGAAAGTTATTATTGTGCCTGGGAAGATTGTAAATGTGGTGATTTAATCAAGTTGATTAAATCTTCGGCATGTTGAAGCGGCGTAACCAAATTATTGATTGATGCATGGTGGATTCCAAGTTGAGCACCGCCCGCGATGATTAATAATTCTGGAAATTGTCGGCGTAATTGTGAAAAATAGCCATGGATGAATCCCTCCTCTACAGCGGTCAACCAAGAACTTACCACACATCGAGGCTGAACTTTTTCAATACTTAACACCACCGATTCATACGGTAGGCTTTGCCCTAAATACAAGGAATAAACGCCCTGACTTCGTAATAAGTAATGATAAAACAACAAGCCTATTTCATGCCATTCGTGTTCCGGTAAGTACAACATAACAGGGTGTTCACGGTCTTCTGGAACTTTTAATTTATCTACCTCAGAAACAATTTTTTGACGTACTAAATTTGAAATAAAATGTTCTTGCGCTGGATTAATCGAACCCGTAAGCCACATTACACCAATGCGGTCGAAAAAAGGAATTAAACACTGCCGAAACGCGTCTTCTAATGATGTTGAATCGATAATTTCATTTAAGGTAGCATGAAATAGACCCTCGTCCATTTCTACTAAAGAAACGATCAGTTTCTCTTGGGCGCTTCCTGCGGGGGTGTTCAATTTGACTTCGGCAACCTTAGCCCTGATCTCATCACGTGAAAATTCAGCCAATCTGGAAATTTTCATTCCATGGTCCATTAGAATGCGAATATTCAGCAAGTAAACAAGCTCCTCATCCGTATAGGTGCGAATTTTTGTTTCTGTACGCTCTGGAATCAACATGCCATAACGTTGCTCCCATATACGAAGCGTATGTGCTTTTATACCTGTTAAAACTTCAACGTCTCGAATCTTATAGAATGCCATAATATGAAAACAAGTCGTTTGCAATATTGTTCAAGCCCAATCTAAAGTTTACCTTTGACCCATGAAAATAAAAACAGCGGAATTCCTAATTTCAAGTGCTGATTATAAAGGATGTCCAGACACAAAGCTTCCCGAGTTTGCGTTTATCGGTCGATCGAATGTTGGAAAGTCTTCACTCATTAATATGTTAATGGGCAATAAAAGCTTAGCGAAAACATCAGGAACTCCAGGAAAAACCCAGCTTATTAATCATTTTATTGTCAATGAGAAATGGTATTTAGTAGATCTTCCAGGCTATGGATATGCTAAAGTATCCAAGAATCAACGCGATAAATGGCAGAAGTTGATTTCTAATTATTTAATACAACGAACGGCACTTACCTTAGTTTTCGTGTTGTTGGATTCTAGGCTTGAGCCACAAAAAATAGATTTAGAGTTTATGAATTGGTGTGGAGAAAATCAAGTGCCATTTGCTATGGTATTTACTAAAATTGATAAGTTGTCTAGTACAGAATTAAATCGAAATTTAGCCAAGTATAAAAAGGAGATGTTAAAAACATGGGAGGAACTCCCGCCTTTGTTTGCAACATCCGCCACATCCGCAAGTGGAAAAGAACCTGTATTGAATTATATTTCGGCGGTATTGACACAGTTAACAGGTGTTTGAAAATTTATACGGATTACATTACCTTTGTAACACATCATATTACTATGGGAAGAGCATTTGAATACCGCAGAGCAGCGAAAGAAAAACGTTGGGACAAGATGTCCAAGATGTTTCCGAAATTAGGAAAAGCGATCACCATGGCCGCTAAAGAAGGAGGGATGGACCCAACAGCCAACGCTAAATTGCGAACAGCAATTCAAAATGCGAAGTCTGAGAACATGCCCAAGGATAATATAGAATCTGCAATTAAGCGAGCCGCTCAAAAAGACATCGCATCGTTTACTGAGGTTAATTATGAAGGAAAAGGTCCACATGGTGTGTTGGTTTATGTAGAATGCGCCACAGATAATCCAACAAGAACAGTTGCTAATGTGAAATCCTATTTCAACAAGTCAGGTGGAATGGTGGTTCCAAATGGTTCCATGGAATTCATGTTTGCCCGTAAGAGTGTTTTTGAAATTGAAAAAACGGATGCTATGGATCCCGAAATGTTGGAGCTCGATTTAATTGATGCAGGGTGTGAATCTATAGATGTGGAAGAGGACATGATTGTAGTATATGGAGATTATACGTCGTTTGGGACGATTGCCAAAGCCTTGGAAGACATGCAAATTGAAGTTCAAAAATCCAGCTTAAAGCGCATCCCAACCTCTCCTGTGGAGTTCTCTGAAGAGCAATTAACTGATATTGAGAAAATGTTAGATAAAATTGAGGATGACGATGACATCCAACAAGTATTTACAAACATTGCTTAAGAAACAATAAAAAGCGGGTAAATTCGTTTTCTCGCGCGCACGAATGAAACAAAGAAACCTATTTTTCGCTAGAGTCTTACTCCTTATGCTTCCATTTCTTTTGGTGTTTTGTTCTACCAATAAGAATGCATATTTAAATCGGACGTACCACGGGATGACCGCGAAGTATAATGGGTATTTCAACGCAAACGAGTTGTTGACTATGGCAACCAGTAGCTATGAAAAAAACCACAAAGACGATTTTTATTCATGGTTGATTATCCAGCCCGCACCCACCACTGAAGAGTCAAAAGGCATGTATGCAGCTATAGATACGGCAGTGGTTAAATGTTCGAAGGTTATCAGAAACCATTCGATGCCATCCTTGGACCGAGGGACCAAAGATGCTGAATATAATGCATGGATTGACGAGAACTGGCTTACGATTGGAAAGGCGTACTACTATCGAAAAGACTATGAAAAAGCCCTTAAGAATTTCCAGTATGTTAAGCGATTTTTCATAAAAGACCCTTCTCGATATTTAGCTGAACTGTGGATTGCAAAGATATATATTGAAGAAAATCGCCTAACAGATGCGATGAATGTATTGGATCAACTTCAAACGATAGCCATTGATCAAAAGAAGGAAAAATTTATAGATAGAATCTTTAAAAAGAAAGAAGCAGCGTCGCCAGACGAAGAAATGAATCCACCAATGCCTGAGAACATACAATTTGAAATTTATAAGGCAAGAGCAGATTTATACATTCGAAAAAGCAATGCCGACGAAGCGCTTTTCCCCCTTACCCAGGCAATTAAAAAATGCAAATCTAAGCGCGAAAAAGCACGCTTAAACTATATCTTAGGACAACTTTATCAAAGCAAGAACCGCATAGATTCATCACTAATTTCTTTCAAAAGCGCCATTACCCCGTCAGCGAATTATGACGTTAGTTTCAACGCAAAGCTCAATTGCGCAGTGTTAGGCTCATCCGCAAGGGATGTGCGTATGCTCAATAAAATGCTTAAAGATGAAAAAAATGCGTCTTACAAAGATCAAATTTATTACGCCAAAGGCCGATTGGAAGAACAGAATACCAACACGGTTATGGCTAAAGTCTATTACACCAAGTCTGCTTTTTTTTCAACTAAAAACCAACGTCAGAAGGCTCAATCATACGAACGACTTGGCGATTTATCTTACATAGAGAAATCATACTTAAATGCTCAGAAGTATTATGATTCCTGCGCGAAAGTAATGCCTGAAAACTATCCGAATGGAGAATTGATTCGCTCAAAAGCCACTAAATTATCTACCCTTGTAGCTTCGATGAATATAGCAACATATGAAGACAGTGTGCAGCGAATTGCTAAAATGGATGAAAAAGCCCAAACGGCGTTTATAAAGGATGTAATTAAACAATTAAAAGAAGAAGCTCAACGCAAAAAGGAATTAGAGGCAGCAAAAATGCGAGCGCTACAAGATCAAGCGAATGCAAGTGCATCAACAGGTGCTGGAGACAAATGGGTATTTAATAATCCTAAATTAAAACAAGAAGGGTTTGATGAGTTTCGAAAACTTTGGGGTGATCGTAAGAACGAAGATGATTGGAGGCGTAGCACAAAGCTTACAAATTCAATAGATACTCAAGAAGATCAAAAAACAGAGGATTCATTGGGGATTATTTCTACGACAGATTCGAACAATGACACCTTGGATATTGAAACGATGCGCAGTCGTCTTCCATTAACCGATAGTCTATATATTGCCTCTGTTCTGCGAGAAATTGAAGCGAGATATACAGCGGGAAGTTTATACAAAGACCTATTAAATGAACCTGAATTAGCCATAGAACAGTTTGATTTGGTTCTATTGGAAGAAACTAGGAATATTACAGATTTATCTTCTGCCTTCCAACTCTATAAGTTGATGGAGTCAACACCCAAAACAGCTGTCCGATATAAGAAACATATTATAGATAATTATCCAAAGTCAGATGCCGCTAATTACCTACAAGACCCTGATTTTTTTGAAAAAGTAAAAGAAAATAAAGCCAAAGCAGAACAATCATATTTACTTGCGCTGAAGGCTTATGAAAACGGAAAATACTCAGAAGCATTATCCCTAACCGAGACGGTTGTAAATGGAGATAAAGCGAATGCTTATCGTGCTGAATACCTCTACCTCAATGTATTAGCATTTGGACAGATTACATCGGATAAAACCTTACTTATTCCTAAATTAAAAAATATTATTGAAGAAAAACCAGGAACACCACAAGCCATTCAAGCTAAGGAATTGCTTATGTTGTTAGAAAAAGGGGTATCGGTTTTCGAACCCTATAAACCAAAAACGAATGGGATTTTTGTTATGAATGAATCGGTTAATCAATTTGTTCTCATTCTGTTAGATGAAAAAGAGGAAGAGGATTTTGATGATTTGAAAGCAACAGTTTCTGATTTTACAAGTCAGAATTTTAAACAAGTAAGTTTAAAGTTGACTACCGCAATGACAAAGAAAGAGCATAATTTATTATTAGTTTCAGATTTTAAAACGATATCCAAAGCAAAGGAATATATCAATACGTACAAGGCTTCGGTAGATGATTTGGGTGATTATCAAAACAACACCATTGTAATTATTACCCAAGAAAATTTGAAAAAGTTAATCGAATCCGATAACTTTGATGAGTACAAGACTTTTTATGATCTTAACTATTGATAAATGTTAAAGAGAAAAGATTTTTTTAATAGTACTTCTCAATACGAGGAGTCTACTGAAACCAACAGAATTGTTGGAGGAACTGAGTTAACGGGTGACGTTGTTTCTGATTCTAATTTTGTTTTAGAGGGTGAAATGAATGGAAACCTTTCATGCTCTGGCAAAGTGATCATTGGATCTACGGGTAAATTAAAAGGAAACCTAGTTTGTGTTAACGCAGAAATTAATGGAAACGTAGATGGTGAGATTACGGTTGAAGGGTTATTAAGCTTAAATACTACAGCACGCATTAAAGGAGACATCCAAACCACAAAATTAATCATTCAAGAGGGTGCAATTTTTGATGGATCTTGTGTGATGAAATCCCCATCCTCCCATACTACCTTTACTGCGGATGTAACACTTGATGACTAAATCAAGCCCTGAATCTTCCCCGAACAAATTCATGCAGTATTCCTCGTTAGGCTTCCAAATGGTGGCCTTTATGGCGATTTTCGGGTATCTTGGATACTGGTGTGACGGCTATTTCGGTTTTAAAACACCATACCTTTTAATGACGGGGTTGTTATTCGGTGTCATTGGCTCAACAATTTATATTATTCGAACACTCAATCGATTGAATTCATAACATGTATTTTATCAAGGGATATGCTTGGGTTTTTATAGCCTCCGCAATACTTTGCTTAACTAAGGTGAATCAATGGCCCTACATTATTGGTGTGAGTTTCTTTCTTCAAACGCTTTATGTTGTCACTTTTACATTTGTTTATAAAGCAAATAAAAAGGAAGTGGTTATTCCGTCACTGTCCTTAGTCACCTTGCAAGTGTTTACGTTTCTCACTTTCTTGTTTGTTTTTCTTGCTAACCATTGGTCCGTGTTTGCGGTTTTCTGGACACTCATGGTTTTTTTTGGAACCTTGATTATTCAAGTATTGGAACAACGGAATTATTTAAAAAGTCTGGAGAAACCGGAGGAGTAAATAATGTAATTGATCAAAACGATCAAACGTTAACGCATCCGATTTATCATGAATATCATGATAATTTTTATTTGGTCCCATCGTGTAAATGAAGATTGCAGGTATTCCAACCTCTGAGAATGGATAATGATCCGAATTAGCAGCTTTTCCTCTAGGTTTAATTGCCTTGACGGATGCCGTGGATTGATTTAAATCTACTAATCGCTGAAAGATGGGTTTATGTATTGCACCATTCACTACGGTAATTCCTTCTTCGCCGCTACCCATGATGTCTAGATTTAATACCAAGGAAATCTGCTCACTGCCCACAATGTGCTGACTTACGAAAAACTGCGAACCTTCCAATCCAATTTCTTCACCTGCAAAAGCAACAAATAATACATGATGTTTAGGAAGGGGTTGCTGCTGAATTTCTTTGGCCAAACTTAGCATCATGGCAACACCGCTGGCATTATCATTGGCTCCTGGGAAATATGTCTTCTTCCCCATTTGGCCCAAGTGGTCGTAATGTGCACTGACAATAATAAAGCTATCGCTTGGTTGTTTTGATTCTACTAAGCCTATAATATTCGACACCTCCACATCGGTACGATACATTGCATCAATGTTCAATTTTATCTTGTTTGGTAGGGATTTCCCGGTTGTATCGAAAACCTGTATGTAAGGAAATTTAAATTGATCAGAGGATACACTCCAGGTTAGTTTGTCTCGTGTGATTTCAACAACAGGCATTTGTATCCGAGCCAACTTCTCTAATTTGGCCCGTACCAAGTTAAGGGTATCTTTCGCTATGTCTTTAGGTTGTATAAACGCAATGCCCCACCCTTGGGCATGTTTTTTAAATGGATAGCCTAATACCTGTTTGGCATTTAATTGAATCAATGAAATTTTCCCATGGAAAGATGCACTGCTGGGATGAATAAGATAATCTATCCCAGGCTTTTTTTTTCGACCCTTAATCTTCAGGGTACATTTTCCTGGGAAGGTATTCACTCCAAGATAAAAGGATTGTTTGTTATAACCATTGAATGGTTCTAAGCCAATGCGTTCAAATTCACCTGATAAAAACACCCCAGCCTTGTTACATCCATCATTTACATACCCTCGGCCGTGCAGTGCTGGAGAACATAAGGTCTTGGTAATTTCTTTAGCATAAGAAGTTAGTTTACTTTGACTCCAACACGCAACGAACCCAAAGCTAATCCAAATGAATAAATAGGATTTAAGCATATTTAGCTACTACCTTTTCAATGAATTTTTTTAAGGCTTCAGGATTTGCGTTTTTCCATTCATGGGTGACAGACAAAAAATTTAAGGTGGGCATCAACTCACGTACACTTGCATGAGAATCAATTTGCTTAACAGCGGAACCAAAGGATTCACTTGATCCGTTAAAGAGTTCGTTTATAAAGGTTATTTTTTCTTTCAGTGAATAATTACCATTAAAATTGTCAATTTTCTCATGTTTGCCATGTGCATTGGAGATTAGTTCGTTAAGATCTAGGGATTCTATACTAGAAGTTATGGTTGGTTCTTCAGCCTGGGCCTCTATGTCAATGTACGTTGGGGTACTTTCTTCAACCATATTGTTGATTTCTAAAGAGATTTCAGCTTGTGTCTCAACTATTGGCTCTTGAATCGGTTCAGTGCTTGGCTCTTCCGTCTGCAAATCAAAAAGTACCGGGCTTGGCTCTATGATGGGTTCAACTACTGCTACAGGTTCTGCATCAAACCCAGCAAGATCAAATTCTGGAATTGAATTATTGGATTCTTTGATAATACCTGTTTCATACGATTTGTATCGAAGAATATATAGTTTTTCTAACAGTTCCTGGGTCGAACCGATTGCCTTATCCATTGATGTTGAATCTCCAGGTCCCTTGGTGAATGCTTTTATTTCGTCAAGTATTTGTTGTGCTAGCAATTCCATATTATTAACAATTTTATTTTAGGTGTGAACAAATTTACTTTGTTTGGGTATTCAATTTAATGTGCGACAAAGTTTTAATTCAATTAAATTTGTTCAAAACAACAAGCCTATGTTTCTAGAACAATTTCCAACTGAAAGTAAAATCAACGGGTGGGTTGAGGTTATTTGTGGTTCCATGTTTTCCGGCAAAACGGAAGAGCTGATACGACGAGTTAAACGAACGCAATTTGCCAATCAAAAAATGATCCTGTTCAAACCGGAAATTGATAAGCGTTATAGCGAAGAAGATGTGGTGAGTCATCAAGGTACAGCTGCGCGAGCGGTAATGGTTGCTAATTCTTCGGAAATCCTTGATATAGTAAAAGATGAACGTATTGTAGCAATTGATGAGGCACAGTTCTTTGATGAAGGAATAGTTTCTGTATGTTCAGAATTAGCCAATCGTGGAATTCGGGTGATTTGTGCCGGATTAGATATGGATTATTTAGGGAATCCATTTGGTCCAATGCCAGCCTTACTTTCGATTGCTGAATACGTAACAAAAGTTCATGCAATTTGTGTTTCTTGTGGAAATTTAGCCCAGTTTTCATATCGATTTTCGGATGAGTCAGGTCAAGTCTTAGTCGGTGCGGTTGAACGGTATAAGCCACTTTGTCGTTCTTGCTTTAATGAGGCCTTACATTGAAATTAGCCTTTCATTCTTCTGATGTAGTCCAATGGATTCAACCCCTTCGTATTATTGGGGAATTAGACCTTCCAATTCAATTCATTAGTACAGATTCAAGAAATCTGCTTGGAGGAAAAAATGGTTGTTTTGTCGCGTTAAAAGGTCATTTTAGATCGGGTGAACAATTTATAGAAGCTGCCTACCAGAAAAACGTAAGGGTTTTTATAAGTTCTCAAATTCCAGCGTTAATCCATCCAGATGCAGTTTATTTAATTGTTGAACAACCACTAAAGGCACTTCAGGTTATCGCATCCATGCATCGGAAAACCATTATCTGCCCTGTTGTTGCAATCGCAGGCAAAAATGGGAAAACAACAGTCAAAGAGTGGGTATATGAGTTGATTAAATCGAAGTTTCATGTTGTAAGAAGTCCGAAAAGTTATAATTCCCAATTGGGTGTACCATTGTCGCTCTTAGAATTAACCTCAGATGCAACCATGGGGCTCATTGAGGTAGGGATTTCAATGCCCGGTGAACTGCAGGCCTTGGAAGCGCTTATCGAACCAACACATGCAATTGTAACAAGTTTTTTCCCAAATGAATCGGCTTTGAATGAAGAGTTGTTGGAGTTTTTAGCATCAACCCCTAATGCGTATTCCGGAGAACACCATGCGAAGTTGCCAACGCACGTTATGCGCTTAGATCAACAAACGGCAAATCCCGAACTAAAGAATGTGGTTTTTACTGATCAGGTTTCAATTAAATCCGCCACCATAGCCATAGGTTTTTCAAAACAATTAGTGCATGACAACGCCTTTATTAATGAACAAGTGAGTACACTGCGCCGTTTAGCCTTAAGGCTTGAAACGTTTAATGGAAAAAACAATACCATTGTAGTCAACGACACGTATAATCTTGATTTAGATGCGCTTAAATATTCATTGGATTATTTGTCATCTTTTGATCGCACGAGGCCACACTGTATTTATGTTGGGCTAGATGCTAATTCCTTATGGATGAAGCCTCAATTAGAGGCGATAATTCAACCGTACAATCCGACACATGTCTTTATTGATTTACCAGAAGCCTTACCACTGTCAATTCCTGAAGGTGCGGTTGTATTAATTAAAGGAACTCGAAAGGCTTCTATGGAGCGATTCGCAGCCAGATTGCGACAAAAACAGCACCAAACAAAGCTTGAAATCAACTTTTCAGCCCTACGAAACAATCTTGTGCAGTTCAAGAATTTGTTGGGTTCTGAGGTGAAGTTATTGGCCATGGTAAAAGCTCAATCATATGGTTCAGGGCTTGAGCATTTGGCCGGTTTTCTAGAAGCACAAGGAGTAGATTATTTGGGCGTTGCTTATACCAGCGAAGGTGTTGCTTTACGTCAACATGGGATTCAGTTACCTATCCTGGTATTAAACCCTGATCCAGAAAGTTATTTGGATTGTATTGAGTTTGCCTTAGAGCCAACTATTTTTACATTTAACCAGCTTGATTTATTCATTCGCACCTTGATTGAAAGTGATATGGAGCGTTATCCGATACACGTAGAAGTTGATACAGGTATGCGCCGACTTGGGTTTGAGCCTTCGGAAATAAAATCCTTATTGGAAGTATGCCAAGCACAACCCGAAGTGTTTATCAAAGGTGTATTCACACATTTTGTTGAAGCTGAAGAAACGAGTAGCCGATCATTTAGTCTAACTCAAATTCATCGATTTGAAGAAGTGATTTCTTTAGTTAAAAAGCAAACTAATCACGAGATTCTTTGTCATATGGCCAATTCGGAAGGCATTGTCAATTTTCCAGAGGCACATTTTAACATGGTTAGACTTGGGCTGGGAATGTTTGGTTTAACGAATTCCCGTTTGCGCTCGGCACTAGAACCCGTGTTATCTTGGAAAAGCGTGGTATCGCAGGTAAAAGGTGTCCCTAAGGGGGAAAGTGTTAGTTATTCTAGGAGTTTTATCGCATCTGAAGATATGAAAATCGCAATTATTCCGCTGGGTTATGCGGATGGATTTTCCCGCTCCTTGAGTAACGGGGTAGGTGGGGTCTGGATTCACAACCGCTGGTGTGCCACCGTGGGCAGGGTTTGTATGGATATGCTGATGGTTGATGTGAGTCAAATCGATGAGGTTTGTGAAGGAGATGAAGTAGTGATTTTTGATTCTTTAACTCGCTTGGAACAATTTGCATCTCAACAGCAAACGATTGCGTATGAAGTGATGACCAGCATCTCTGACCGAGTTCACCGTGTGTATATCCATGAATAGTATTACCTTTGAATTGAAATAACGACTGAACTTTCGTGAACTCTGGAATACAAGCTAAGCTTTTTGAATTTATTAAACAATCGCTGAATGAAGATGAATCGATTGGAATTGTTTTGTCGGATGTGTTATCCCTAAGTACCGATGCTGTATACCGGAGAATGCGGCTAGAAACCTTAATGACAATTGAAGAAGTACGGAAATTATGCATTCATTTCAATATCTCATTTGATGCCTTGATTGAGATGAAATCTGGAAATGCCTTGTTTACCTATTTGCAATTAAATGAAGGAAACTTTACCATTGAGAAGTATCTTGAAGGCATTTTAAATGGACTTGGGCGTTTAAAGTCAATTAATGATGCTAAGCTCTATTTTAGTATAAATAATGTGCATTTTTTTCAGGCATTAAATTTCCCTCAAATTGTTCGTTTTCGATTGTTTTTTTGGGCAAAAACGCACTTACTATTACCAGCATTTAGAGACCAGAAATTTCATCATGAAAAAATTAGTGCGGATGCATTTAATCTTGGTCGTGAAATTTTACAAGCCTATAATCGCATTCCTTCCGTAGAAATTGTCGATCAGGATATGATGCGTGGATTTTTAAGGCAGGTACTCTATTATTTAGAGTCAGATTTTTTTGAAGATCCTTCTTATGCCATCTTCTTGGCGGATCGAGTACATATGTGGCTTGAACATTATAAGCATCAAGCGGCGGTGGGAAAAAAATTTATTGTGGGTACAAATCCACCGGCCTCGGGTGCTGACCTCACCCTGTATCTCAATGATACCATCAATATGGACACCACTTTTTATTATGAAGGTGCAAAGAAAAAAGGGGTGTATTTAACCCATAACATCATGAATTATTTACATACCACCGATGAATTTTATGTTAAAGATTCGTGGGGCATACTGGATTGTCAAATCGCGAATTCTAGTCTCATTAGTCAAGTGAATAATAAAGAACGGACTAAATATTTTAATTCCACAGCGCATATGGTAGATGAATTTAAGGTGCAATTTAACCAGTTAATTCAAGTGAAATGAAGGTGTTAATTACAGGGGCAGATGGGATGCTAGGTTCAAGCATTTGCCGAGAGGCGCTTTCGCAAGGATATGAGGTTCGTGTTATGGTACTTCCAGAGCGAACGGTTAGTGTCCTCGAGGGCTTGGATCTAACCTATTGCTACGGGAACTTATTAGACCCAGAATCGCTATACCAAGCCGTCGATGGATGTGATTATGTCATTAATGTAGCGGCTTCCACACAAATGTGGCCTCGCCGAAGTGAGGTAATTTGGAAGGTGAATTACCATGCTGTTAAGCATCTGGTAGAGGCGTGTAAACGATTTAACGTTAAACGATTCGTACAAATTGGAACTGCCAATTCCTTTGGACATGGATCGATTTCTGAGCCGGGGAATGAACTTACTCCTTTTAACGGCGGAGCATACAAAATGGATTATGTTGATAGTAAATATAAAGCTCAATCCTATATCATTGATCAATGCAAAACCGGACAAATTTCCGGGGTTGTTATAAACCCTACCTACATGATCGGCCCGTTTGATTCCGGTCCCTCATCCGGTAAGATGTTAATGGCTTTATTTATGGGGAGCCTTCCGGGATATACATCCGGAATCAAAAACTTTGTAGCTTCAAAAGATGTTGCTGTGGCTGCAGTTAATGCCTTAACCTTGGGAACCTCCGGTTCGTGTTATATCGCAGGAAATGAGAATTTAACCTTTGAACAATTCTTAAAAAAAGCGTGTGCTGTTCGAGGAATTCCATTCACGTTGAAAAAAATACCAAATTTTTTAATCTATAGTATAGGATTTTTTAGTTCGATAGTTGCCCGTATTTCTGGTAAGGCCCCGAAATTAGGATATCATCTGGCGAAACAAGCAACGATGCAGCAGTGTTATTCGCCCCAGAAAGCTCGGGAGGAATTAAACATGCCGGCAACGCCCATTGAAGAAGCAATTCAAAGTTGTATTACTTGGTGGCAAGAAAACAATTATATTTCGTAACCATGTACACATTCACCTTAGCCAAGTCATTTACACAACCAGAACTTTTAGCAACAACGGTTATACTAATGACAACAGTCTCTTTTACATCATATTGGTTTATAGCCCAATCCGCTGCCGTAAAAGCATGGTTTTATAATCAGCATGTATTTGATATCGCTTCAAGAAAACACATATTCTTTACAAAGTATATGGGATTTTTTTTACTTGGCGTTATCCCTGTTGTCCTGCTAATGAGCCTTTTTAATGTGACGCTGCCACAGGTTGGGCTCACATGGTATGCAAATACTTCATGGTTTAGTATTGCTTGGACAATTTTATTGTCTATCGTGGTTATTCCACTGGCATATCAATCTGCAAAAAAACCATCCAACTTATTGAATTACCCACAAATACGTGCCAAGAATTGGACAAGAAAAACTTTTTATGTAAACCTAATCGGTTGGGCAATTTACTTATTTGGATACGAGTTGTTGTTTCGTGGGGTCTTGTTATTTTTATTAGTTGATGTCGTTGGAGTTCCAATAGCAATTGCCATAAATGTTATGATGTATGCGATTTCTCATATTCCTAAAGGCTTATCAGAAACTATTGGTTCCATTCCATTGGGTTTGGTTTTATGTGTTTTGAGCCTTCTTTCAGGTACCATTTGGATTGCATTTTTTGTTCATATTGCTTTATCATTTACGAACAGCTTAACGGCACTTGCCCATCATCCTGAAATTAAATATGATCATTGGAAAAGGAAAAAAACAGGAGATTTAGCTTAGGGTCATTCCATAGAATTTATAAATTTCATGAACATATTGAACGAAGGTCATTAAATGGTATTACATGAAGATTCAAGCCCCTTTTTTACCAACCATGTTCTGCGTGCTTGAATAAATTAATCAATCAATCAGTGGCTCAAATTTTTTTTAAATGAAGGTATTAATAACAGGCGCAACGAGTACAATTGGCAATCAGTTGGTTGAATTATTGCTGAATGAAGGATTTCAAATACATCTGCTGGTAAGAGATGAGTCAAAATGCCCTTACTTTAACAGGCCGAACATCAAGCTTTTTAAGGGTGAAATAGATGTGCTGACCAGTTTAATCGTCGCCATGAAGGAGTGCGATTATGTGTTTCATTTAGCGGCTTTAACGAAAGTTTGGATAAAGGATTCAAGTGCGTATTATAAGGTAAATGTAGAGGGAACCCTGAATGTACTTAAGGTTGCTAAAGCAACAGGAGTTAAACGTGTTGTAATCACGAGCTCTGCAGGAGGATATGGGCCTTCCATATCGTCTGTTATAACCGAAGAAAAAGTAAGGGAAATTGGTTTTTTTAACGATTATGAATGTTCAAAAGTACTATGTGAACTTAAGGCAAAAGAATTTTCAATAGAACATCAATTAGATGTGGTAATCGTTTCACCAACTCGGGTATATGGTCCAACACTGAATGCTGAAGTTTCCAGTATCACCCTTCTTTTTGATCAATATTTACATCACGCTTGGCGTCTGATTCCTGGTGATGGAAGGGATGTTGGAAATTACGCATTTATAGAGGATGTAGCTAAAGGGCATTTATTGGCGATGAAACACGGGAAATCCGGAGAAACCTATTTGTTAGGCGGACACAATCTTACGTACCTTCAATTCTTTAGTCACCTTTCATCCATTGCTGGGATTCGTCGCAGAATGATACATACGCCGCACGCATTTCAGAAAATATATGCTTATTTGGAGTTGTTTAAAGCAAAATGGCTGAATGGAAATCCCAAAATAACGCCATCTTGGTTAGCAAAAGGTAAATATAACTGGGAAGTAGACTGTACAAAAGCCAAGAACGACTTAGGTTATCAAATCACACCCGTAGCGGAGGCCTTTGCAAAAACAATTTTTTTCTTAAAACAGAAAAAGAATGAAGGGCCTCATTAATCGGTTGGGTAATACTGGATTTGTTTTATTCATGTGGCTAGTCCTAACTGTAATCAGCCTATTCTTATTGATGTGTTCTCAGTATACCGCGAATTATTTCATGGATTTTATACTGAGTTTCCTCTTGTTTTTTGGATCCATGGCTTATGGTTTTTTTTATTTTCAAACATTTCCATCACATCGATTACCTTCCAATTACTACCAAAAGAAATCTTTAGAAACGGAGTTTCTATATAAGGTTTTCGGGGTAGCGTTATTTAGGCGGTTTTTAATAAAGTCACCTTTTCGTAGATTAAATCAACGCGTTTATTTAAAAGGAAGAAAGGAATACATTGCGGTGTTTTTAGAGGAAACAAAACGCTCTGAAACCTCGCATTTAATTGGGTTAACGATTGGAATCTTATTCATATTTTATTTTATTGCTCAGCAAAATAGAATTCAATTTTGTATGGCCATTTTTTTTAATACGCTTATGAATGTATATCCAATTTTATTGCAGCGATTTAATAGAAACCTACGAATTAAAATAAGGGGATAGAAATTGCAAGTAGTTCTTAGTTTGCTTATGTTACCTTTGTAGCACTATTTCAACTTAATTCACCTTCAGGGAATATAGTAATAAACACCAGCTGATGTCAAACGAAAAGAATTGATAAACTGGTTGGGGCAATTTTAAGCGTATTGTAAATGAGAATTGGTAGTGATTTTGATAAAATTGAGTGGGAATTTCTCGGGATGAATTTATTGGAGCCGAATGCGCTGGTAGGTGATTTATTGTTGTTCACCATTTCTATAATGTTTTATCTTCAGATCAGAAAAGAAGCGACGAATCTCTTCGTTACCTATTGGTCTCGATTTTTTTTAATTTTCGCGATTTCATTTATTATCGGTGGGTTTGGTCACGTATTTTTTAATTACACGCATGCCGCCGGTAGAATCCCCTCATGGTATTTGGGGTTAATAACGCCATTTTGGATTGAACAAGCAATGATATTATTATGGCCACAACCTAAAACCCGTAAGTTACTTCAGCAAATTTCAATCATAAAAACCATCTTCTTTTTGTTGGGATTAACGGTATATGTTTTGGTAAACTTTGATTCACTTACACTCACAACAGGAATGATTTTCCCGACCTATAATGCAGTAATTGGATTAGGAAGTTCGCTTGGAATATTAGCGGTAATATATCAGCAACGTGTTAGCCAAAATTTTAGATACTTCTGGTATGGAGCCTTGAGCTTTTTCCCAAGTGCAATAATTCAAGGGATAAAATTCAATTTATACCCGTGGTTCGACCGCAATGATTTAAGTCACCTGTTGCTGTTAATCGGACTGTTTTTTTATTACAAGGGAATTAAATCCACACAGAAAGCTACGGACATGATTCTTTCAGACAAGGTACAGGCTCCCTAAATGAAAGATATAAAATGAAGCAAAAGTTGATGTGTTGAATAAGACAAACGTCGTAATAATTAGCTCAAATAGAATAAAATTAATTAGTAACTTAGTATAAAATAATTCGAATGAATCAGCAAATAGAAGCAGCATTAAACGATCAGATTAGCAAAGAAGCATCTTCTTCTCAATATTACCTTGCTATGGCATCTTGGGCGGAAACAAAAGGACTTTCGGGAACCGCTTTTTTTATGTACGCGCATTCCGATGAGGAGCGATTTCACATGCTGAAATTGGTCAAATTTGTAAATGAGCGAGGTGGTCGCGCAATCGTCCCTTCCATCACCCAACCTCCGTCTGATTTTGATACTGTTCAACGAATGTTTGAGTTATTATTAGCACATGAACTAACAGTAACACAATCCATCAATGAGGTGGTAGATATTTGCCTTAAAGAAAAGGACTATACCACCCATAATTTTATGCAATGGTATGTTTCTGAACAAATGGAAGAGGAAGCATTGGCAAGATCAATTTTAGATAAATTAAACTTAATCGGAAACGAGAAGGGTGGGATGTATTTATTCGATCGAGAAATGCTAGAAATTGCCAATTCAAGTGCCAATGCCCAAAAGAACAACGGGTAAGAAAACTCTTTTTGTTTTTCTATCTTTTTTCGCGTTTTTCCAATTATCTTGGACCCAATCCCGGTTATCCTTTGAGCATTACCGCATCACGGATGGCTTAACGCAATCCAATGTTACGTGTATCGTAGAGGATGCACAAAATCAATTATGGCTAGGAACTCAAGAGGGCTTGAATCGCTTTGACGGAACTTCGTTCGAACCGTTTAATAGAGAAAATGCGCGAGCAATTAAAAATGCGTATATTTTCGATGCCACCAAAGATTCTAATGATGACTTATGGTTCGGAACACGCAATGGCCTATTAAAGTATGCGTTTAAAAAAGGGGTATTTACATCCTATGTGATTTCTAAAAAAAGGACCAAGGCCATAACGAGTGTTGCAGTTTTAGGACCTAATTCACTACTTATTTTAACCGCCAAACAGGAACTTTATCGCTTTGACAAACAGACAAACAGATATACCCGCTTAAAGTTAAATACAGCAATTAAGTCAATTGTAAAAGGAAATCAAACGCCTTATATACTTGGAGAAAACAACGTAATATATAAAGTAAACAAACAAGGTAACTTGTACCCATGGTTGAATTCATTAGCTCCAATTCGCACCATTCAATACTGCAATAACCAGGTATTCATTTTTACAAGTACGGGAGTTTTTTCGATTAATGCGACAAACAGAAAGGGTAAACTTAAACGCATGTTCCGAGCTGTTAAGGGATTGAACATTTCTAACATAACAGCAATGGTACATACCGATGGGGTATATTATTTTGCAACAAATCAGGAAGGCTTATTTACGCTGGATCAACGGGGTAAACTCAATTATTATAAAGCGAATCTATTCCAAAACAATCGATTAAATACAAATAACCTCAATTGTCTTTTTTTATCCAAAGAAAAGGTGCTTTGGGTAGGGTCTGACCGGGGTGTTTCCTGTTCCATGCTTTCGGGATCTGGTTTTAACACACTCAAACCGTCAGCCGATTTATCAAAGGGACTTCCATGTGAGAATGTTTGGAGTTTTTCAACCCATGAAAAGTCGCTGTTAATTGGAACCGATCTTGGAATCACAAGGTATAATCCCACTACAGAACTCACTAATCATTACTTCAGAAGCGAAAAATTAAAAACGGATGCTTCTGTTATGGATATAGCATCAATTAATTCAGATGAATTTTTATTAGCGTGCTATGATGGCATCTATCGGTTCAATCCAACACGTACTAATTCATTCAGGTCAATTCCAATTTCAAATGAACAGCTGTCTATAAAACATGCACATTTCTTTAAAATTCAAGCATATAATAAAAACACCTTCTTAATCGGTTCTTCCGCTGGCTTATTGCGTATGGATTTAGCGAAGGAAACATTTACTGAAATTCATCCAGCGTTGCAGGATCAAGTACGCGCAATAAGTACAGACTCACAGGGAAAAACATGGGTATTATACGAGAATTATGGGTTATACCAACTCATTGAGCAGCAAAACACTTTTTATTTAATACCATTTAAATACAACCGGAAGTTATTGTCCTTAATCACCGATCCGCTTACTGCGTTTACAGAACTAAAAAAAGGAGTATTCTTGGTTGGAACGATGGGGGCGGGTGTAGTACAAATTAGTCAATCTACTGGATTGCTCAAATCTATCTCGAAATTGGAAGGCCTTCCTAACAACACAATTAATAGTTTAATTAAGGATGGAAAGGGTAACGTGTGGGGAAGTACCAACAGAGGGTTGATTTGTATAAATTCCAGAGGAAGTCTAAATTCCAGTATAGAACGTCGCGGTATTGAACCCAATGAATATAACATGAATGCTTCCTATATTGATGCTACCGGCAAGCTATATTTTGGAGGAATATTTGGACTTGTTTATTTTAATCCGAACTCGGTGGTCAATCCTTCGGTTAATTTATTTCCCAAAATCACGAGGGTTACTTTTCTAAAAAAAACCAGGTATTTTCCAGCGGGTTTTGTGAGCGAATCACAGTTGAAAAAATTCGCATATGCTATTCAACTCCCATATAATGCTAGAGATTTTGAAATAAAATTCCAATCGAGTCAGTTGTATGGAGCGAAACACGTGACCTATAAATATGTAATTATTGGGGAAGAAACGGATACCATATTAATAGGAAACACGAATAAACTCACCTTCAATTCCTTGGCCAGCGGCACGTATTATTTACGGCTTTATTCACGTTATGAAAATGGCCCTTGGACAGATACCCCTGCCTTATTGACGGTGACGATAAATCCCCCATTTTGGGCAACGATTCCATTTTGGCTTTGCGTTGCTGCTTTTCTTTTACTCTGCGCCTATATTTATCTTAAATACCAGGTGAATCGCGAACGGGGTCAACGCATTAAATTAGAGGAATTAGTAACAAAAAGAACGCATAAAATTCAAGAACAAAAAGAACAAATTGAACGTAAAAACGAACAAATTAGCCTAGAGAAAGAAAAGGTATTAGCACAACAAAAACAGCTTTTTATTGAAAAAGAACGCGCCGAAAAGTGGCTAAATAATGCCCTTCCATCTCAGGCGATTAAAGAGCTTAAAGTACAAGGTAAAGTCTCTGCAAAAGCCTATGAACATGCGACCATTTTGTTTACCGATGTAGTT
This sequence comes from Crocinitomicaceae bacterium, assembly GCA_040383285.1. Taxonomy (GTDB): domain Bacteria; phylum Bacteroidota; class Bacteroidia; order Flavobacteriales_D; family Crocinitomicaceae; genus UBA952. The sequence goes on from JBEIDV010000002.1 coordinate 50,864, forward strand.
GGTTTCTCAAAGATTTCCGAAAACATTACTCCAACTCGGTTAGTTAATAAATTGGATGTGTTATTTCGAAAATTTGATCAGATAATTAAAGCGAATAATCTCGAGAAAATTAAAACCATCGGAGATGCCTATATGGCCGTTGGGGGCTTACCTGATGAAAACTCTACGCATGCCATCGACGCATGTATCGCAGGATTACAAATTCAAAGCTACATGCGTGCAAAAAAATTTGACGCCATTGCGAATCATAAAGACTACTGGGAAATTCGATTGGGAATTAATACCGGACCAGTTACGGCTGGAATTATTGGTTCCTTAAAAATGGCATATGACGTATGGGGATCTGCGGTTAATCAGGCACAACGTATGGAAATGTTAGGACAAGCAGGTGCCGTTACTATTTCGGAACAGACATTCAAGCTTGTTGAACCGTATTTTGAATGCGTGCATCGCGGCAAAGCACAGATGAAGTCTAAAGTCATTTTAGACATGTATGAAGTCCTTCGGATCAAGCCAGCATTATCCCTAAACGGTGAAGGCCTCAAACCGAATGATTTATTTTATGAAATCGTAGGATTACATCATTACAGCTCAATAAAGTATTATACGGCGGAGAATGAACTAATTCAAATACTCGCGCAAGAATTACCCCCAGACTTGAGTTATCATTCCTTGGCCCACACGAAAGAGGTTGTCAAAGCCGTTGAGCGTATTGCGCTACTTGAAGGGGTAAGAGATGAAGGGTTGTTCCTGCTAAAATCGGCGGCGCTTTTTCACGATGCAGGGTTTGTTAAACAATATGAGCATAATGAACCAATCGGTGCGGCCATGGCCGAAGCTATGCTGCCAAAATATGGGTATAATGAACAACACATTAAAACGATAAAGGAATTAATCTACGTAACTCAAATACCTCACAAACCAGTTAATAAGCTTCAAGAAATCATGTGCGATGCCGACTTAGATTATCTAGGAACAGATTCCTTTGAAGAAACGGCAAATAAATTAAAGATTGAATTGATGGCTAAAGGTAAAATCCAAACGGATAGAGAATGGGATCAACTTCAACTTACCTTTTTAAAACAACACAAGTATTTTACACAAACGGCAATACTGACCAGAGATAAAAAGAAAAAAGAGCATTTAAAGGCTATTAAACAGCGGTTTGAAGCCAATACCTACGATTAAAGATCTCTTAAATTCCGTGATCGTTTTTCATCTGTTTTCTTCGGATTAGCTATGGATATAGCATAAGATAGGCTGTACATTACACGTCTTTTGGGAACATCATTAATCCATTGATCAAGATATAAACCAATTCCAATGCGTTGATTGTGTTCTAATTCGATATCTGCGCCACCGTAATAACGGATTCGATTGAATTGGTTTCCGTCCGCACTGTTTTCTGGATTATAAAAGAACTCAGCACTTAGTTCTGGCGTTAAGGGAAGGCCTTTTATGTTATATTGCACGCTCGGTTTTATACGCCATGCTTGGTCAAATTCAGAATCGTATGCTGCACCGATGCGCTCAAAACTATATTGATATCGAATTCTAAGTCCCGCCTCTAACCGCTTCTTAGTGTAAGAAAATTGAAGGTTTCCATTAATTCGTTGACTCGTGGAATAGGTTCCGTCCAAAGATTTCGAAAGAATTACGCGGTAATCAATAGAGGGCCTGAACCATGAACTTACTTTATAGCGAAAACTAACCTGTGGGAAAAAGGTACTCAACCCATCATATCCATAGCGCTGTGTCAAATCTAAGGAAGCCCCCAATTTTTTAGTCAGGTTGTACTTTGCCCCTGTTTCAACCCAAACTTGTTGCTCAAAGAGCTGTGCCATGGGTTTTGTCAACAATAGGCAAAACAAAAAACCAATAATAACTTTCACTTATTGCTCTTTGTTTAAGATAATTTCACCAAGGTCAACTGCTTGATTTTTTTCTGTTATTTCAACCTCAAATAACTTTTCCTTTTGTAAGGATGAACATGGATAACAATTTTCATACATGAACACCACATAGGTTCCAGGTCTCAAATAGTTAAATTCAAAACTGCCGTCGTAACTTGTACTGATATCATCGTCATAAAATGTGTGGTCGTTGCCGTAAACTATGTATACATTCTCGTCACCAAGTGCACTCAACCCGGCAAACATCGTAAGTTCGGTATCGGAATAGAATCTCCCCGTTAATTTACCTTTAATACTGGCTTTGCCTCCGATTCCCGGCGCCTTTGAACACCCAAAAAATAAAAATACTAGGGCAAGAAAAAGTGTAAAAAATGATAATCTACGCATAATATTATGTTAACAATTGAACAATTACAAAGATATTCTTTTTTACTCCTTAACGCATCTTATTCTCTATTTTGACGTAACTTGCGCATTAATAATACATTAAGATGAGAGCTTATTTCCTTGTTTTGCTTTTATTATCAATGGTTCTTCCTGTTTCATCTCAGGTTATAATCAATGAGTATTCCTGTTCAAACATTAATGGTCCAACCGATGCCTATGGCGAAAAAGAAGATTGGATTGAATTGCTCAATACTTCAGGGAGCCCCGTTAGTTTAACGGGCTGGTATCTTTCAGATAAACCCACGAATCTTACCAAATGGCAAATTCCAAGTGGCACTATCGCTGGAAATGGATATAAGATGGTGTTCTGTTCAAAACGAAATACGGTCAACGGAAATGAATACCATCCAAATTTTAATTTATCACAAACCGAAGGAGATTGGATTATTTTAATCAATCCTTCTTTGGTTGTTGTGGATTCATTTAAAATTAAACACCTCACCAAATCTGATCATTCCATCGGTAGAACAAGTAATGGTGCAGCAACCTTTTCATTGTTTACAACGCCCACACCTAATGCCGCCAACGCCAATCCCATACCGTTTTACACACCAAAACCAGTATTTAGTTTGGCCCCCGGTTTTTATCCAGGGAGTCAAACCGTTAGCATTACCTGCGCC
>JBEIDV010000003.1:0-43524 GCA_040383285.1 Crocinitomicaceae bacterium
TCAGTAACGGTAAGTGCAACGGGCGGTACGCCGAGTTATGCGAGTGGTATTGGAGTTTTTCCAGTGACGGCGGGACCTAGCCAAGTATTTACGGTAGTGGACGCCAATGGCTGTACGGGCTCAGCAACGTTAACAATTACTCAACCGGACTTATTGACGGCAACAGCCGTTATAAACGCACCGATATCATGTAACGGAGGTACAACCACGATAACGGTATCGGCGAATGGTGGTACCCCAAATTACTCGGGTACGGGCACGTTTACGGTATCCGCGGGTCCATATAGTTACACGGTAACGGATGCGAACGGTTGTCAAGTAACGGTAACTGGCACGGTAGTACAACCAAGCCCCTTGGCGGTTAATGCAACACCGCAAGATATTACTTGTTTTGGTTTGTCTAATGGAAGCATTGCACCTGCGGTCTCTGGAGGAACGCCGGGTTATACATTCGTTTGGTCAGGCACTGATTTCTTATTAAATACAATATCCTTTGGAGATAATACATTACAAAATCAGTTTGGATTAGGCCCAGGTAATTATTCGGTTCAAATAACTGATCTTAATGGCTGTATATTAAACTCACCATCTTGGCCAATCAACAATCCATTAACTTCACCAAGTATACAAAACATTAATGTACAAAATGTAAATTGTTTTGGTAATTCCACGGGGTCAATAAATTTCCTTGCAACAGGGGGTACGCCTGATTATGATGTATATCTTGGTGGAATTCTCCAAGGAAATATTCCATCATCTGGGGGCACCTTTAATATTACGAGTTTAGCCTCGGGCACATATAACCTACAAATTATAGATAATAATGGCTGTGTCGACACTGAGCCGATAACAATTACTCAACCCATTTCTGCGGTTACAGCAGTTGTGAATAATGTTAATAATGTTACATGTTATGGCTATACGGATGGAGAAATATTTACAACAATAGCTGGTGGAACAGCACCGTATTCTTACTTATGGTCAGTTGTATCGGGTATAGGAGGACCAATTCCGCCCGCTCAAATGGCATCAGAAGATCCTCAAGGCTTACCGGATGGTACCTATCAGTTGTTGGTGACGGATGCCTTAGGGTGTACAACAACGGTTATAACTGTTGTCGCAGAACCAACACCCATCAATATCGTATGGCAAGATTCAGGGCCTTTGTGTGATGGCAACAGCCTTGGATATATTAACCTGCAACTTTCCGGAGGAACTCCAAATGCGAGTTCACCGCTTTATAATACCACATGGGTCTGGGCACCGCTTCAAAATCCAGGAATCAATTGTTCTGCAACGAATATTCCCAACAACACGTTTAGTCCCTCTTCGCTTACCTGTGGAATTTACACGGTGACGGTAATGGATGCGAATGGTTGTACGGAACAGTATACGGATAGCATAATAATTACTCCGACTCCATTCCAAGCGAATTTCACATCAACGAATATTCAATGTTTCGGACAAACCAATGGTTCTATTTCGGTAACCCCAACTACAGGAACCGCTCCGTTTAATGTGGTAATAACTAACGGTGGATTTTCCATTAACCCTCCAGGTAATGAAATTTTTACGGTTAACAACGGGTATACCGTTAACAACCTGGCGGCAGGGACTTATAATGTTACAATAACCGATAACAACGGATGTCAGGATGTAGCAACCGTAACAATTACAGCTCCTCAAAATCCAATAACTGCTTCAGTTACTCCAGTAGATGTTACTTGTTTTGGAGGTAATAATGGATCATTTTCAGTAGCAATTTTAGGAGGAACTGGGCCGTTTAGTCTTAATGTAGATCCCGCTGGAGTAATACCAGCGTTTACCACAAGTCCTCCCTCGGTTTCGGGATTGACGGCGAATTCGTATTCAGTTACCGTGTTAGACGTAAATCAATGTGCATCTAATCCAGTAACTGTGGTAATAAATCAACCCGCTGCGCTAACTGCAATAATTACGGGCACACCGATTAATTGTTTCGGGGATTGTTCTGCCGGGATTTCTGCAGCGGTTTCTGGAGGTACCCTGCCATATACTTATCAATGGATCAGCGGTATTAATTCTTGGAATACGCCAAACATCAATAACCTATGTGCGGGGAATTACCAATTCAGTATGACCGATGCGAATGGTTGTCCATATAACAGTTCTTACAGCATAACCCAACCACCTTCTAGTTTGGTGGTTAATATTTTGGACACGGTAGATGTTTCATGTTACGGGGCCAATGACGGTGAAATTATTATTGCCATCAATGGAGGTACAGCGAATTACACCGTTACACTTGGTGGGGCAAGCCAAACTATTGACCCGAACCTAGACAATACGGCAACCTTTTCGAATCTCAGTCCTGGGGTTTACGTGCTAACCGTTACAGACGCCTTGGGATGTGTTCAAACGATAAATTTCGATGTGGATACTCCTCCGGCACTTACCCTAAACGTAGTTCCTACCAATATTCTGTGTGCGGGCCAAAATACAGGAGAATTATTACTAACAGCAAACGGAGGCGAACCTACCTTGTCTTATGTGATTACGGGTCCTACATCGTCCAATGGAATTATAATTGGTGGCACTCCGCTTCAAATCGGAGGGGTGCTGAATCCACCATCATTAGCACCTGGACCTTACACCGTTGTTGTTACAGATATTAATGGTTGCTCAGTTACCGTAAGCACAAACATTACCGTTCCAAATCCAATTCAAATAACCGAAACGATTACCGACGTATTATGTCAAGGGTTATCCACGGGTCAAATCACCACTGCGGTTTCTGGAGGTGCAGGAGGATATACCTATTCATGGGTAGCCAGTAATGGCGGCGTATTAACATCCGGTGCTTCGGCGGCAAGTCAAATTAATGTTCCGGCGGGAACGTATACCTTAACCGTAACGGATGCCAACAATTGTACTTATCAAGAAACTTACACGGTGAATCAGCCTCAATTGCCGCTAGGGGCTGTAATATCAAGCTTTTCTGACGTTACCTGTGGGAATCAAAATAATGGACAAATTACCGTAGCTATAACGGGGGGAACACCGAACTATAACATCAATGGAATAGGTGCAACAGTGGTTGTTAATCCTGGAGTTGGCAATACCCATCAATTTTCGAATTTAGCTGGTGGAAACTATGCGTTAACCGTTACAGACGCAAATGGATGTAGTGTGAATGTAAATCAGACGATTACTCAGCCAGCACCGCTTACCCTAGGAATTACTTCAACCAATGTTGCGTGTCATGGAGCAGCTACAGGGTCACTATCGTTTACAACATCAGGGGGTACAGCGCCGATTAATTACACCATTGTAGGACCACCGAACTCCAGCGGTACGATTCCAACGACTTCGTTAACCACAACTCAAATAGGAACGACTGCTTTTGGAATACTTCCTGCCGGCAACTATACGGTGAATATTATTGACGCGAATGGATGTACGAATACCATCAGCACGATCATTACTCAACCGAATCCAATCGTGGTAACGCCTACGATCACAAATATCCTTTGCTTTGGGCAAGGAGCAGGAGCCATTTCTACCACCACCTCAGGTGGAGTTCCGCCATATACTTATTTATGGTCTAATTCAAATCCAACACCAAACATTACCGGAGTACCAGCCGGCCCTTACATGTTAACAGTTACCGATGCCAACGGATGTACGAATATTCAAAACTTTGCGATTAACCAACCGGTATCTGCCCTTTCGATGAATTTAACGACTCCTGTTAATATCTCGTGTAATGGAGCGAATGATGGATCCGTACAGGTAACGGCTTCAGGGGGTACCGCGGGATATCAAGTTTCATATCAACGCACGAATCCTCCTGGACCTTTAGTAAGTCCAGCAGGGGTAGAAATTCCACTTTCTGGAGGGTCTTACCCAGTTGGTGGATTGTCCGCAGGAAATTACACCTTGACCGTGGTGGACGCAAATGGATGTTCTACACAAAATACCTTTACGATTACAGAACCTCCTGCTTTTGGAGCCACCGTAAGTGCGAACACGATTTTATGTAATCCAGGAAACACGGGGGTATTAACGATTACCACCCCGCCAGGTTCCTATCCGGTGACCTATGTGATTAATGGGCCAGGTGGACCTAGTTCAGGAAACATAAATACTTCCCCATTTTTATTAAATAATTTACCCGGGGGGAATTATTCAATAGACTTAACCTATAACAATGGACTTTGTACGCAACAACTGAGCGCCACCATCAATCAACCGGCGAATCCAATTACGGTAATACCAACCGTAACGGATGTGCCTTGCGCCGGGGTAAACTCTGGAAGTATTTGCTTAAATGTGACGGGAGGAACGGGGCCATATTCCTATGCTTGGTCGATTCCAGGAAATACCAGCTGTCAAAACAACCTAGCTCCGGGCACCTACAATGTTACCGTAACGGATGCGAATAATTGTCCCTTACCGATTACCTACAATATTTCTGGACCCGTTTCACCTTTAGTTGCGGATTCAAGTTTTACGAATGTACTCTGCTGGAGCGAATCTACCGGAACGATTACCATCACGGCCAATGGAGGAAGCCCTTCTTATACGCTTACTTCCGCAACGCTGTTACCCGCGTCTACAACGATCAATTTAACGGGAGGAACCTATCAATACACCAACGTTGCTGCGGGAACGCATACCGTGTTAATTACCGACGCTAACGGTTGTACGGATTCTGAAACCATTACTATTACACAACCTCAAAACCCAGTAAATGTCGTCAATTTAACCGCCACGGATGTTCAATGTTATGGTGACATGAACGGTAGTATTGCGTTCAATGTTACTGGAGGAACAGCTCCTTACACCGTTGTTTGGTCGGCTGTTGGTCTTCCAGCGGTTTGTTCTGTTCCTGCAAGTTCCGTAACCAATACCGGCATTATTTCGGCAACAGGACTTTGTCAAGGCTCCTATTCTGTTAACATCACTGATTTAAACGGCTGTCCGTATTCATTTGCACAGTCCATTATTGCCCCTAACTTGCCGTTGACCGCAAGCGCTACACAAACCAATATTTTGTGTCACGGGCAATGTACCGGGGTAGCAACAACCGTCCCTTCAGGAGGTACTGCTCCGTATCAACATTCTTGGAGCAATGGCCAGACGACCCCGTCAATTACAGGATTGTGCATCGGGGACTATTACGACACCATCACCGATGCCAATGGATGTGAAATCATTGTTCAATTCAGCATTACCGCTCCAGCGCAACCCATGGTGGTTACGATTACTGACGTAGATGTTGATTGTTTTGACAATGCCACGGGATCCATTACCGTTTCTGCAACAGGCGGTACTCCGGGGTACAACGTTTCTTGGACTCCAGGGCCTCCGTTCCCGGGTGCTGGATTAGAAATTCTAAACTCAGGAGACACCTACACGATTCCCGGATTGTTAGCAGGAACCTATACGCTCAATGTACAAGATTTAAATAATTGTCCATTCACCCAGAATGTAATCATAAGTCAACCGGCTGCGTTAACCTACAGCGTTGCATCCACCAATGTAACATGCAACGGCGCAAGCAACGGGTCAATCAATGTTACGGTTAACGGAGGGGTGTTGCCTTACACCTATCTTTGGAATAGCACCGCAGGTGCGCCGTGTAGCATTCCAATCAACCAGGCGAATGCAACCGGATTGTGTCCGGGTATATACGACGTACTCGTTACTGATGCAAACGGCTGTCAAATTAACACAGGCGCAACCATAACCGAACCGGATCTCTTGGTAATTAGTGTCGTGAACGATACGGTATATTGTTTACCAGGTACAGGCACGGTGCAGGCTGCTGTTAGTGGGGGTACACCAACTTATACTGTTACTTGGCAAAACGTTTCCGGAACCAACATTGGAACAGGACTTTCTCTAGGTAATTTAGCACCGGGTGTTTATAATGCGGTTGTTGTTGATGCGAATAATTGTCAAAATACCGCACCGTTTAATATTATCGGTCCAGCAGCGCCACTTACTGCGGCAATCTCACACACGAACGAAACGTGTACGAACAATAACGACGGAACGATCACCATTATCCCAAGTGGTGGCACCGCACCATTTGTTATAACTGGATCACCGTGGAACGGACCTACAACTGTGGCTGTTTCCGGAGGAAATGCCGTTTCGAATAACATGGTAGCGGGCACATACATCTATACCATTACGGATGCATACTTATGCCAAACCACAGTTTCTACCACCATCACGCAACCAACGTATTTACAAGTAGCCCTTCAGATTACCAATGTAACTTGCCATAATTACAATGACGGAATAATTCAAATCACCCCTTCTGGTTCCGTGCCTAACTATACCGTAACATGGATTTCTGGACCAAACTCCGGACCGTGCGCATTGCCTGTTACTTCAATTATTTCGGGAGCAACAAGCTTTAACAACTTATGTCCAGGAGTGTATGTGTTTAGCGTTACTGATGCCAACGGGTGTGATACCACGTTAAGTGCAACTATTTCCGAACCTCAACCCTTAGTATTAACTCCAACATCAAACGATGACCCGTGTAACGATGCAAACTGTCAAGGAAGTGCAGGGGTTTCAGTAACAGGAGGAACCGCTCCGTATACCTATTTATGGACAGGAGGGGCAAGCACCTCTTCTGTTGGACAGCTTTGTGTTGGCGTTTACAGTGTGACCGTGACGGATGCGAATGGTTGTACCCAATTGGCCAGTGTTACTATTAACCAACCGGCGCAAGCCTTAAGTGCAATTGTTACTACGACCAATGAAACATGCAATGGGTTGGGTAATGGAACATTAACGGTATCACCAAATGGTGGAACCGCTCCTTATACAATTGTTGGATTTACTACGCCTTGGGGAGGTCCATCGAACATTAATTTTGCTGGAGGAACAAGCACATGGACCGGGGTTTCAGCGGGTACCTACCAGGTTGATATAACTGATGCAAATGGTTGTCAGATTTCGGTAATTGGAACGGTTACCGAACCAACACCGTTAGCGGTGGCGGTTACTCCATTCGATGTTACGTGTTATGGTCTTAACAACGGCTATGTACAGTTGGGAATAACAGGTGCTACGCCGTCTTACAATCTAACTTGGCTTAGCGGACCGAATACAGGGCCTTGCCAACTACCCGTGAATTTAACGGTTGCAGCAAATGCGATTTTACCTAACTATACGTCAACAAACTTATGTCCAGGGGTCTTTGATTTCGTGGTTACCGATGCGAATGGGTGCGATGATACACTTTCCTTTACCATTAATGAGCCACCGGCAATTGTACTATCTGCCACAACCATTGATGTGTTATGTCATGGGGATGCTTCGGGTCAAGCAAGTATTACCGCTACTGGAGGAACTCCCGGGTATACGTACAATTGGGTAGCACTTGTCGGTTCTATTCCTGCTGGACAAGCTACGAATCAAACCATTGGAACACCGACTAACCCGAACGGTATTCCTACAGGCACCTATGAAGTTACGGTAACCGATGCCAACGGATGTCCAGCTACGGAAACCGTAAATATCAATCAACCAGCTACGCCGTTATTGGCCTTAATTGACCACACGGATGAATTGTGTTTCCCGGTACCGAATCAAGCATCTACTGGAACCATTACCATTGGCGCCAATGGGGGGACAGGGCCTTATAACATTATCTGGAACAATTTGGTGTGGACCGGACCAAGCACGATAGTTGCACAAAGCATGCTACCCCCTAATCCAATTTCAGGACAAACCATGACCGGAGTCGCCTCTAATTTGGCAGGTGCTCCTTATGTTTTCACGGTAATGGATTTCCATGGTTGTACCTCAACCGTTTCGGTAATCGTTGGAAGTCCAGCAGCACTTTCTGTACTCACCACGCCTACTCATATTCTGTGTAATGGAAATAACGATGGAGTAATTAATGTTGCGCCTTCAGGAGGTGTATCTCCGTACAACATCAATTGGATATCTGGCCCATCAGGTCCTGGCTGTGTATTACCCGTTACGTTATCAACAAGTACTAATGTATCCACTCCACCATCGTTATGTCCTGGAACGTATGTTATGGACATTGTTGATGCCAATGGATGCGTTTTATCCACGTCAGAAACTATTCTTGAACCAGCGAATCCGGTGAATATCAATTATTCGGTGAACGATGTATTATGTTACGGAGATTCTTCGGGTCAAATAAGCACTCAGGTTTCGGGAGGAACGGGTCCTTATACCTACAATTGGACCACGATTTCAACATGGAATGGTATTCCTTATGGTATTCCTTTCCCTACTGCAGCGAATCAACCTCCGGGCAACCCGAACCACCCATTTGGTTTACCAGCAGGAACCTATATGGTAACAGTAACCGATGCCAATGGCAATACGGGTGGCTGTACGGACTTCGCGGTAATTACGATAACGCAACCGGCTACTCCGGTAGCAGGTGCACTCACGCCGCATGCGGTAGATTGTAATTCAAACGCCACAGGAAGTATAGATATTACCGCTTCCGGAGGTGTTGGACCTTACACGGTAACTGGTGTTGGGCACAATTTTACGGGCACAATTTTACTTCCTGGGGGCTCTATCACAGAAACTGGTTTAATCGCGGGTAACTATTTTTATGATGTTACCGATGCTAATGGGTGTACCATTACACTTACGACCATCGTGTCTCAACCGGCCCCATTGGTTGTTTCATTGAACAATGTGGTAGACGTATCCTGTATTCCGGGATCATTTAATGGGCAAATTGATTTAACGGTCGTAGGTGGAAATAGCTACTACAGTTATAATTGGATCACAGCGGCCTTACCTCCTTTCCCGCTTCCATTAACTACGCCGGTTGGTGGCCCATCAGTGAGTAACCTTTACCCTGGCATTTATACGGTAACCGTTACAGATTTATTGGGTTGTCAAAGTACCTTACAAGTTACCGTGAATCAATTCCCAGGATTTACCGTAACTTCTACTATCGGAGATATCCAATGCCATGGAAATAATACAGGTTCAATTAATCTAACGCTGAATGGCGGAACCCCTAACTTTACGTTCCAATGGACTGGACCGAATGGATATACTTCCGTTTTCCAAAACATTATTGGCTTAGGTGTTGGGCAATATGATGTAATTGTTACTGATGGGGCGGGTTGTACCGTGCCGCTCACTGCGACGATTTCCGAACCAAGCTCGGCTCTTACTTCCACCGTTATTTCTTCGAATGTGGCGTGTTACGGTGATAACAGCGGAAGTATTTCTATTTCGGCCACGGGGGGCACTCCGTTTGCCGGACCAACTCCGTATACTTACGAATGGTATTTTAATTCTACAATCCTTCCCCCATTTGCAACGACTCAAACGATTTCAAATTTAGTTGCAGGAGTATATATTTGTGTGGTTACTGATGCTAATGGTTGCCAAGATATCCAGCAAGTGATAATCACGCAACCATCAACTGCATTAACCTATTCGGTTATTACTACGGATGTCACCTGTTTTGGTGGTTCTAATGGTGCGATAGACATTACCGTTTCTGGTGGAACAGGCGCTCCGTACAGTTTACTTTGGAATACGGGTGAAACGACGGAGGATTTAGCAAACCTCGCCGCGGGAACCTATACCTTAACCATTACGGATGCCGGACCGTGTGTGGTGACAACGGCACCGATTACCATTATTCAACCAACGCCAATTGTAATTACTCCAAGTATTTTGAATGTGGGTTGTCATGGGGATGCGAGTGGAATGATAACGACTCAAGTAAGTGGCGGGACAGTAAGTATTTCAGCTGGCTACACATATCTTTGGTCAACGGTCAACGGTGTAATCCCAGCGGGTCAATCTACCTTACCTAATATTGGAAGCACGACACATCCGTTCGGATTAACCCCAGGGGATTATAACTTACTCGTAACAGATGCAAACGGATGTACATCCTCATTAGTAGCTACCGTAATTCAACCCCTTGCACCGCTGTATATAGCAAGTACCTACACAAACGTGGATTGTTTTGGTGATAGTTCAGGTACCATTAGTGTATATGCTGAAGGAGGAACTTTGCCTTATAATGTAAGTTGGTCAGGTACGGTGGCAGGCGATCCGTTTGGGTTTGAGATATTAAGTAATCCTGGAACCTATACCATTACTTCGTTACCAGCAGGAACATATAATTTCCAAGTGGTTGACCAAAATGGGTGCTCGCTTGCTGGAGGAGCGGTAATCACGCAGAACAGCTTAATCGATACCGTGAATACGGCTATTGATTCCATTTTCTGCGCCAATTCTAGTGATGGGTTTATTTCGGTTTCTATTACTGGAGGTATTCCAAATACCCTCGGTGCGCCTTATACAATCTTGTGGTCGGGCGTTGATGCCTCGGGTAATGCCATACCGATGTTATTTACCACCATTGCAGGAAATACAACCACGGCATCGAATCTTGTTGCTGGAACGTATACCTTAACCGTAACCGATGCAATAAATTGTACGCGTACCTTTACCTATGTAATGACGGAGATTGTAGTTTCATTAGACAGTGTGGTAGATAATGATATCCTATGTAAAGGACAATGTACAGGGGAGATTGAATTTATACCTACGGGTGGTGACGCCACATATACGGTAAGTGTTTTCCCTATTGGTCAACCGGCTGCAAATACGATTACCATAACCGAACAAGATTTACAAGGCAGTGCAACAGGTATATTTAGTTTAGGCGGGCTTTGTCCGGGTCAATATTATGTCTTGATCACGGATGCTAATAATTGTAGCTCGAATACACCAGCTATAACGATTACCGAGCCAAGTACGGTATTCAGTCCATCGGTGAATGTTATCTCTAACAGTGGCTGTAATGACAACGCAGGAATCCTGAATGTGCAAGTAATGGGTGGCACGCCTGGATATAATGTTGCTTGGCATAATATAACGGATCCTAACATAGTAAGCCCGGCGGGAACCGAAATAAATCAAAGCCCAGGAAATTATCTAATTAGTGGATTGTCTTCAGGGTTCATTGAAGTATTAGTTACAGATAACGTGGGATGTGAAATTGTGGATACGGTTGAAATTGATGATACCGAAGTTACCTTTGCAAACTTTACTGCAGTAGACTCAGCGGGTTGTGGTCCATTCTTGGCTCAATTTACGAACCTATCGTTGGGCGAAAACTTGTCTTATTTCTGGTCTTTCGGAAATGGTCAAACCAGCACGGAAGAAAACCCATCGGTAACGTTTGATGTGGGTGGACCGTATGATGTTACGCTCACCGTAACGAATGCATTTGGTTGTACCTCTACGATGGTGGAGTCGGGTTATATTGTTTCCTATGCAAGTCCAAACGCTGCATTTACGATATCAAGTACTGGGGTTGATTATTATTCAGGGTTAGTCGAGTTTATTAATAATTCGGTGAATGCTCAGTTCTATACCTGGGATTTTGGACATTTCTCGAATGGATCAACGGAGGTTAACCCAACGTATTATTATCCGCAGTGGACCGAAGGAGATTATATCGTTACCTTGGTGGCGACCGATACAAACGGCTGTAGTGATCAAGCACAATTATTAATTAGCTCATCTGAAACGGTAAGACTTAATGTGCCAAATACAGTTACCATTGACGATAATGGATTAAATGAACTCTTCTTCCCTGTGTTCTCCAACTTTGAAGAAATATTGAACTTTAAACTTGAAATTTTCAATCGTTGGGGCGAATTGATCTTTGAAACAAAAGATATTCAAGGAGGTTGGAACGGAACATATAACGGTGTGGCCGTGCAATCTGGTACATATACTTGGAAAGTCACTTATAAAGACTTAGATGGCTTCGATTATCAAGCAGTGGGGCATATCAACGTATTGCGTTAAGTCGTATCTTTGTCAAAAAATCACACCCATGTATCCAATAGAAATAGTACAACCTATGAAGAATGACCTAACAAGTGTTGGGTTTAATGAATTAAGCACAGCTGCAGCCGTTGATCATGCGATTGAGAACTCAAAAGGCACCATGGTAATGGTGGTTAATTCTGTATGTGGATGTGCTGCAGGAAATATGCGTCCCGGGGTAAAAAAGTCCCTTGAACACAGCGTTGTTCCGAATGAATTATATACGGTATTTGCTGGATTTGATACGGAGGCCACAAACCAAGCACGTAAGTATTTTTTACCTTATCCTCCGTCTTCGCCTTCAATTGCTGTGTTTCATAATGGCGCATTAGTACATTTCTTAGAGCGTCATCACATCGAAGGAGCAACCGCCGGAATGATTTCCGACAATCTTAAGGCGGCGTATGATGAATTTTGCAAGTGAAGCTGGTTTATCATTTAAGCACCTGTTCTACCTGTAAGCGTATCCTTAACTCGCTTACTTTGCCGAAAGATATTTCATTAATCGACATCAAGCAACAAGCGATTACTGCGGAGGTATTGGAGGAGTTAAAAACCCAGTTTGGCTCATACGAAGCGGTGTTTTCTAAAAAAGCAAAGCGTTATAATGAGGTAAAATCAACGATTTCTTGTGATGAAGATTTTAAGGCATTGATTTTATCTGATTATACGTTTTTAAAGCGGCCAGTGTTTATTTATAACGATTTTTATTCTGTAGGAAATAACCGAAGCGCAGTGGAACGGTTACAAGAAAAATTTAACGCTTGTTAATTCGCAGTAATGCACGTTCGTTTCTGAAAACAAGGTAAATAAAACCAAGTACCATTAAATTTCCAAGGAAGATAAGTAGCGCATTGAACCCTTTAAGTGGCACATTCATTCCCATTCTAAGCAAGCTAAAAAGGCAGTAAATTCCAATGGCGCTTCCAACATACAAATAGAATTTGCGCACATCATATGGAATCGGATAATATTTTTTGCCTAAATAAAATGAAATGATCATTTGTGCCATATAAGCCAATAGCGTAGCCCACGCACTGGCCATATATCCATACATAGGGATGAAAAGCACATTAACCAAAATCGTAATACCCGCACCAATTAGTGCGATATAGGCCCCGAATTTCGTTTGATTGGAAAGTTTATACCAAACACTTTGGTTGTAATAAATTCCAAGGCAAACATTGGCAAGTAGTAAAATTGGAACTACGCTCAAGCCAACATAATAGGCCTCTTTACGAATAAAGAATTTAAACACACCGAGATTTATTGAAACAAACAAGAAGGCAAGACATACGATGGCAATAAATACATTCATGGTCCGTACAAAAACCGCGTTTCTGTCTTGATTTTTCAATTGAGAAAAGAAAAAGGGTTCGGCAGCATAACGATATGCCTGTAGAAAAATGGTGACAAGCATGGCTAATTTATAGCATGCACTATATATTCCGACTTGTGCCGTGGCCTGTTCAAGTGAATTGGGAATGTCGGGGTTGTAAAGGATTTGTTTTAGTAATACGCGATCTAGGGTTTCATTGATGATTCCCGCAAAACCAGCTATAACGAGGGGCCAAGAATAGGACAGCATTTGTTTAATAAGGCCCCAATCAAAAATGAATTTAACCTGTGATATAATATTATACACTAAAAGAAGCTTCAAGCCAGAGGCGAGTAAGTTTGCAATTAAAATGAACATAATGCCCTCTTCAGGCCTGCTCGGATCGAAATAACCCAGCAAAAAGATGAGGTTAAGAACAATGTTAAGAAGTATGGAGGACATTTGAATTGCCATAAACCGCTTCGCATTATTTTCTGCACGTAATTTTGCCAAGGGAAGGGATGCAATAGCGTCAATGCAAACAATACTACCAACTAGAATAATATACTCTGTATGATCTCGGTACAGCATCCATTTTGCAATCCATGGATTAGTTAAATACAAAAGCAAAAAGAATCCCGCGTTAACCAAGACTACCGGCACAAAACTACTATTGAAGACACGTTCGGTATCTTCTTGTTGCTGAATAAATCGAAAATATGCGGTTTCCATGCCTAAGGGAAGAAGCACAACTAAAAAAGCCACATAGGCATATAAATCAGAAAGAACTCCATAATCTGCAGGTTTAGCAAAAATGGCGGTATACAGGGGAACCAGTAAATAATTCAGTAACCTACCAACAATACTCGGTAGGCCATACATAGCAGTTTGACCGAATAACTTTGCTAGGGGAGAACTCATTAATCCCTAAAGTTTGCTTTTTGTTTTGTTAAAAACGCGTGTGTTCCTATTTGGAAATCTTTGGTACCGAAACAACTCGCGAAAAGTTCGATTTCTGTATTCAATCCATGTTGCGTTTGGAATCCGGCGTTTACGGCTTTAATCGCGGTAGCAATTGCGCTGGGAGAATTTTTTAGGATTTTATGCGCTAAAGTATTTGCTTCATCTTTTAACACGGCTTGTTCAACCACATTATTTACGAGGCCCCATTGGGATGCTTGGTCTGAAGAAATCATTTCTCCAGTAAAAATGAGCTGATTAGCTCTCCCTCTACCTATTAACTGCGGAAGACGTTGCGTTCCACCATATCCAGGAATTACTCCTAAGGAAACTTCTGGTAAGCCCATGCGTGCATTCGATGATGCAATCCGAATATGACAAGCCATGGCAAGTTCCAACCCACCACCTAGCGCGAATCCATTGATAACAGCAATAGTCGGTTTATTTAGATTTTCGAGTAAATTAAAAAGTTTTTCTTGTCCTGAAGCGGCTAATTCTCCTCCTTGGGATACCGTATAATCTGCAAATTCTTTAATATCGGCTCCAGCTACGAACGCTTTATCGCCGGAACCGGTTATACAAAGCACGCCGATTTCCTCATCCGATGATACTACACCTAGTACTTGATTTAATTCCGAAATGGTTTGTTTATTGAGTGCATTTAAAAAAGAAGGCCGATTAATGGTAATCCAACCAATTTTTCCAACCTTTTCAAAGAGAATATTTTCGTACATGCCATTTAATTTATGCTTGTAAAAATAAGGGAATTTGACAAACCACAGCCCTTTTCACATTGAATTATCCGACAACAAACGACTGACATTCGAAAGTAAACGAATAAATACCGAGCACCCGACGTTAATGCTCCAACCTTTGCAAAGGAAACGGGTGAAAACTCATGATTTAATTAATAATATAAAACACACACATGAACAATTTAAGAAATAAAGTCAATTTAATCGGACGATTAGGCGTACAGCCTGAAACTATGGAGTTCGAAACAGGGCGTAAACTTGTACGGTTTTCGTTAGCCACAAATGATCGGTATAAAAATAAAAATGGCGAGTGGCAAGAAGACGTTCAATGGCACAATGTTACTGTTTGGGGTAAAGTGGCCGACCGTGCCGAGAAAATGCTAGAGAAAGGTCAAGAAATACTCTTGGAAGGTAAAATTTCATATCAATCTTACGAGAACCAACAAGGGGAGAAGCGCTATTCAACCGTTATTGAAGGCAATGATTTTATGTTGTTAAACAAACCGTCTGGGGAAGTAAAAGCATAAGGAATGAACTTTGTTTCTTTGATTGGAACCTTAGCGAATCATCCAACCGAAGTTGAAACAATCAAGGGTCAAAAGCATGCAAGATTTAGGTTAGTTACCAGTAATACCATCGTAACCGCTGAAGGAACTCCCAAAACGAAGCGCGAAACACATGATGTTTTCGCTTGGGGTAAATGGCATCAGGTAATCTGTACGTATGGTGAACCTAACTTGCATGTGGCCATTGAAGGACGGCTTGTAAATCGTTATTCGCGATGGAAGGGACGGATTATTAAGACCACAGAAATTGAAATCAACGATTTAATAATCATATAAACCAACGAGGGAAAGGAGGCGGCGCCCATGAATTCGCTAACCAATCCCCTTTATATATATCAACATGAATAATTACGTAACCTTAATCGGAAGTATTTCACGAAATCCAACGGTTAAGCGCTTTGACGATGGAAGTAAGATAGCTCGGTTTTTAGTCACCACGCCTAAGATGTACCGAAAAAACGACGGGAAGTATGCGGCCAGGTTAGATTGGCATCGCGTGTTTGCTTGGGGTAACATGGCGTCGTTTGTTCAGGATCACGCGGAAGTAGGAAAGAAGGTAGCCATTCATGGCCGCCTCGTGAATCGGACGTTTCTGGACCAACAAGGACGACAACGAAGTTCAACAGAAGTAGAACTCCGTCAGATTATAGGCCTGTAAGTTATTTTATTTTAAAGCCCGGGAAACCGGGCTTTTTTAATTAAAACCGGTAATCATTCCATATAGCAGATCGAAGACCAATAATGGGTGAACAGTTGAACCCTTTGCTTGAATTATCGGAATAATAAGACCCGAGGAGTTCAATAAAAAGTTGGGTGTTA
This sequence comes from Crocinitomicaceae bacterium, assembly GCA_040383285.1. Classification (GTDB taxonomy): domain Bacteria; phylum Bacteroidota; class Bacteroidia; order Flavobacteriales_D; family Crocinitomicaceae; genus UBA952. The sequence goes on from JBEIDV010000003.1 coordinate 16,293, forward strand.
TACCAACGGCTCAATATACGACTGCCTTGAATTCTGACATGGAGTTGGTTGGTTTTGTTACCTTGTAACAATAAAACACCGTAATCTAATGGCCGCAAGGTATATGGCGCAAGGACATCTCCACCATAAGGTGCATTGAATCCTTTTTGCCCAATGGCAAGTTCAGCCATAACGGCCCAATGCTTCGTTATATAATCAATTCGAGAAAACACCTCCCAAAAATTTGCGCCTTTGGGATGAGCGAGTACTTGCTGGTTAACGGTATAACTCAATTGGTTTCCAATATGGGAATAGGTATACGGACGGACAAGATTTAGTTCAGTCCTTACATGCATTTTTCTATCCCCCTTTTGGGTAAAATATTTCCATCCAAGTTGTGCCCCTAGTTTATTTCCCCAGTATTGTTCACGATTGAGCAAAGCACTCATCAAAAGATCATCGATAATCACTTGACCATACCAAGTGCTTTTATTCGCATATACTGAAAACTCCCCACCCATAAGTACATTATCACCAGAACCTACAGAATATTCCGTAGGCCGAATAATCATAAATGGATTTAAATAGGCCGGTTCGAAAGAACGGTTACTTAAGGTGTCTCCACTATTAAAAATAACAGCTTCAAAAAGTGCCAATCGAAGGTGTTTTCCCAGTTTGAGGTTTAAATAATGATTAATTCCGTATTTTTTTTGAGTACCTATGATGTTTAAGTACATTCCCATGGCTTGATAGGTTACCGGCCCAAGATTAAATCGCAGGGAAGTAAACGGGTACGGCGAACCAACATCCGAAAGGAATAAAGACCGATACCCTTCGCCATAAAAATTTTGGTCATATCCAATTTGTGCACTAACATAGGGTGTAGGCGTAATACCCAGTCGAACCATTGGACGCAGGTTAAACGCTAAGTTATTCATGCTGTTTAGCTGTAATGCATTGGAAACAAATCCAGCGGGAAGTAAGGTGTTTACCCCAACCGCCCCCCCAATTCGAGTGAACCATTTGTTGCGTTGCAGATCCCAAAGAAATCCTGCACTGCCTTTCCCACTAATGGATGGGTTGTATCTTAACCCAAGGTCTATTATCGGTAAAATTCGTTGCGATTGAATTTTTTGATTGATGTTCAGCCGAGGTAAAATCGGGGTGTTTTGATTTAATTGTATAGAATCAAAGGGATTTAACTGTCCCAATAACGTTAATCGTTGTGCGGTGCTGACGTGACACAAGAGAACTAAGCCAAGAAAAAGTAGGCATTTAATACACATGATTTGGCTTAAAAATAGCAGTCCTTAATCCGAACGAAATGGCATTACAATCCTTAAAATCAAGTGCGCTTCGTCGAGTTATTCCCAAAAAAACTTCAAGTTGCATGATGTTAGAGGCCATAAAACCCGCATCAATCCGGTGTTGTACAATTTGTTCAGGTCTAATATAGGTTTGTATTAAAAGCGGTTGACTGCTATTTTTCATGGTACTTGATTGAAATAAGTAATCTATGAAAAAACGGCGATATCCAATCCGTGCAGCCAGAATTAATTCTTGGGCGCCATTACCAAGTAATGTTCCAAGCGGAAGGTTTTGGTGGGTAAAGTTCTGAGCATAGTGTGTTCCATAAAACCCAGTACCTGTTTGTAGCCATGCCAGGGATGAGCTAAGGGTTAGCTTGGGAGTGAGTTTAGCATAATATTTAATTCCTAGTTGTGCCGCCCATGCATTTTTAATCAATCCGCGCGAAAATAATTCTGCGTAAAGCAAGGTGCTTGAGTGCAGGTTCCACGAATAATTTAGGCCTATTTGCGGCATGGAAACCTCTTGTTTTACCGTTTGTTCTAGTCCCGGGAGCGGCACCCAATACAGGGGATTAACCGGTTTTTCTTTTAATGAATCCCCAGCTTGCCATATCGTTTGATGAATCAATCCCAACCGGTGTTTTTTCAAGGTAAAAAATACGGCGTGTAAAGCGAAATTCTTTTTATAGTACGGACTCTCTACGTTTGCGTAAACTGGCTTTCTGATTAAATCGTATAAACGTGCTCTGGTCACCACATAAGTGAAGTGTTTTCCTAGACGAAGGGAGCCACCGGCCATAAGTGCTTGGTTGTGTTGTGACCAAAATACAGAACGAACTCCTGGGCAAAAATCAATGGATTGATTCCCACCAAATACTGTAAGGGTCTTAGATACGCCCCATTCAAAACCCCCTTGACTGAACGCAAAGTCAAACCCGTCTGCTTGAAAAGGCTTGGTTCGCCCCATAGCCGGAATCATACCGTTTTGTTGATTGTATCCTGTGGCAGTTGGATAATACTCCCCATGTTGAGTTATAAATTCTCGCTGAAAGGTATTGAAAACAGCTTGGTTTTCTATGAGAAAGCCATGGCATTTAAACTCTCGGTATCCTCCAAGAACCAAGAGCCCCCTAGAGTTCTGATATCTTATAGCGGATTCATTGTTTTCAAATCCCACACTAAATGTGCACAAGGGGGTAGCCGCAATGAATGCATTATTAGAGTCGGTATATTGTCCGAGGTAGCTTTTATCCAAGCGTTTTAAAAATCCTTTTTTAGCACCAACCGGTGCTTGGCGATATCCAAAGTCGATAATGTCTGCAGTTAGGGCTTGATGAAGATTTTGGTTAAACTGAAAAACTTGCGCAATAACTGAGAGTGGAAATATGCAAAGTGACAAGAAAACACACCTTAAATCCATACAGATAAATTTACGTCGGAAACGGCGATAAAATGTGGATTTAATAAATTTTCTTTATTGTATGACAAGGGTAACTTGGTATTTACATCAAAAACTCCGCCGCCGATTCCTTCCAGTATTGCCTGGCCAGCCGCAATATCCCATTCCATCGTGGGAGCAAATCGGGGATAAATTTGGGCTTGATTCATAGAAAGATTAAAGAATTTTAAGGAGGAACCTTTTCTCGTTAACTCCGTTTTCAATCCTGCATCACTTAGTATTTTAAGAAAATCTAAAAGCAATGGTGTGTGGTGACTGTTTGACGCTATGATCGAGAGTAAATCAGGTTTCGTATTGCGTTGAATGGGGGCTGGTTCTGCGCCATTCATAAAGTCTTGAAAGGTAGCGTATTGTACTCCGATGGTAGGGCCACCAACAATAAACTCTTCTTTTATTGGGCTTGCTATCACTCCAAGTATAGGCTTTCCATTTTCGATAAGTGCAATATTTACAGCAAACTCACCATTGCGTTTTATAAATTCCTTGGTGCCATCTAGCGGATCTACACACCAGCATTTCTTCCATTCTCGGCGTTGTTCAAAGGGAATCTTATCCGTTTCTTCATCAATAACGGGATGTTCTGAAACAGATAAAACTTCATTAATGATGTTTGAAGCCTTTAAATCTGCTTCTGTTACAGGAGAACCATCTGCTTTTTGAATGGCCTCGTATCCACGTGAATAAATTTCTTTAATGGCAAGCGATGCTTCTATAGCGGCTTGAATGGCCAAGCGATATTCACGCGCCAAGTCCATTATATAACCATTTCAGGAACATGCGCCGGAACCACCAGTTTACCCGCAGTTTTAGCAATAATTTCTTCTACAGAAACCCCGGGAGCACGTTCCAATAAATGGAAAGCACCTTCTTTAATTTCCAATACGGCAAGTTCTGTAACTACTTTCTTTACACATCCAACCCCTGTTAATGGAAGGGTGCAGGCAGGCAGCATTTTGGATTCCCCTGCTTTATTGCTATGCATCATAGCTACAATAATGTTTTCTGCGGATGCTACTAAATCCATCGCTCCGCCCATTCCTTTAACCATTTTTCCGGGTATTTTCCAGTTGGCAATATCCCCATTTTGAGAAACCTCCATCGCCCCCAAAACTGTGAGTTGCACGTGTTGCCCACGAATCATCGCGAAGGATGTAGCAGAATCAAAGAATGCTGCGCCAGGATTGACTGTAATGGTTTGTTTTCCCGCATTAATTAAATCCGCGTCTTCTTCACCTTCGAATGGAAAAGGGCCCATTCCCAACACACCGTTTTCTGATTGAAATTCTACATTCATTCCTTCAGGAACGTAGTTGGCAACTAGGGTTGGTATTCCAATTCCTAAGTTAACATACCACCCATCTTTTAATTCTTGGGCAATTCGCTTTGCAATGCCGATTTTATCCAGTGCCATATTAGTCTCTTTTTCTTACGGTTCGTTGTTCGATGCGCTTTTCAAATACTTCACCTTTAAAAATGCGTTGTACAAAAATACCCGGGGTATGAATAAAATTTGGATCTAAATTGCCGGCAGGAACTAATTCTTCCACTTCAGCAATGGTTATTTTTCCTGCCATGGCCATCATGGGATTAAAATTCATAGCTGTTGCTTTGAATACTAAATTTCCTTCTGTATCTCCTTTCCATGCTTTCACAATGGCAAAGTCCGCGGTTAAGGCAGATTCAAGAATGTGAGGTTTTCCGTTAAACACTCGAACTTCCTTTCCTTCCGCCACCTCTGTTCCATACCCTGCAGGAGTAAAAAATGCCGGAATTCCTGCGCCACCTGCCCGACAACGTTCTGCAAGCGAACCTTGAGGAATTAAATCTACTTCAAGTTCTCCAGAAAGCATTTGTCGCTCAAACTCATCGTTTTCACCCACATAAGATGAGATCATTTTTTTTACTTGCTTGCGCTGTAAAAGCAGGCCTAGGCCGTAATCATCCACTCCCGCATTATTTGAAATACAGGTTAAGTTTTTTGTGCCCATTTTTACGAGTTCCTTAATTGAATTTTCTGGAATCCCACACAACCCGAAACCTCCAAGCATAATGGTCATACCATCCTCAATGCCTTTAAGGGCTTCACTTACATTATCAACAACTTTATTCATAGTTAAATTCCTTCTTCAAATGGAACATCGGTTTCATCAGCATCTTCTGGGTCTGCCGCCTCCGTGCAGTCATAGGTTTTGGGGTCATAATCTGGAGGTTCCGGAAAATCTTCAGATGACAAGGCAAGTATGTGGTCTTTGTATGCCTGTTGCATGTAATACCCGTAAATCGGCAATGCCATTCGAGCACCTTGTCCCCAATTCATAGACTTAAATCGAACCGAGCGATCTTCGGCGCCAACCCAAACACCCGTCACTAAATCAGGCGTTATCCCTATAAACCACCCGTCTGAATTGTTTTGAGTGGTACCGGTTTTTCCGGCAGTTACTGGAATTGGACCATATTTACCGCTGCGAAGACTACCGCCGGTACCTTGTGTAATAACCAACTTCATCATTTTTAAAATCTCATAACTTACGGTAGCATTTAATGCTTGATCAGTATGAGGCGTTGCAGAGTAGATAACTTTTCCATTTCTATCTTCGATACGTTCAATGGTAGTTGGTCGAACATATACGCCATTATTTGGGAATATACATTGCGCAGCTACAAGGCGAAAAAGAGACATGTCCATACTTCCTAAGCACATGGATGGCACGACATCATTTGGATTTAAATTGATTTCAGTTTTTTTCAATAGCTTTTCAATTTGGTAAGGCCCTCCTGTTTTGTTTACTGGATTGAATGGACCCATTTTTGCCATAACAGCAACGGTTGTCGGATTCGATGACAAGGCTAGACCCATTTTTACATTTCTGGCTACATCTCCTTTTGGACAGTATTGTCCAACGACTTTATTGTTTGGATCAACTAAATCAACACAATATTCGCCGGATGAGAAGGAGGTACATGGATTTACAACTTTCATAGATAAGGCCGCTGCATAAACGAACGGTTTAATAGTAGAACCAACCTGTCTTGTGCCTTGTCTTACATGGTCATAAGAGAAATGCTTGAAGTTAACTCCACCGACCCATGCGCGAACAAAACCTGTTTGAGGTTCAATACTCACCAGTCCAGCATGTAAGAACGCTTTATAATATCGAATGGAATCATTCGGTGTCATAACGGTATCAATTTCTCCCCTCCATGAAAACACACGCATTTGTGCCGGGGCGTTAAATGCATTTGTGATTTCATTTTCTGAATATCCTGCAGCAACCATAGTTTTGTACCTGCCTGAGTTTCTTCGAGCAGAACTCATGATTTCATTCACAACATCGGAAGATATTTCATTCGAAAAAGGAAAGTTTTTTAATCCGCGATTATTTGAATTGAATGCTGGCTGAAGCGATTCTTTAATATGCTTTTCAACGGCGGCTTCCGCATATTTTTGGAGCCTTGTGTTTAACGTGGTGTATATTTTAAGGCCATCTCTGTATATATCATAGGGCTGTCCGTCTTCGCGCAGGTACTTTAGTGTACCATCTTCATTTTTCTTTAATAGAATATCAGTGACTTCTTGTCTTAATGCTTCTCTAAAATAGGGAGCCATTCCTTCTTTGTGATCAACCGATTGGTAATTAACGAGGACCGGTTTTTTAATAAGTTCATCGTATTCTTCCCTTGTAAGTTTATGTGCAACGGCTTCATTGTTTGTACCGCTATTTCTAAGCCATTGGTATAGTACTTGGTTTCTTCTTGTTAGTGCCCTAAGTGAATCTTTCGCACGAGCTTCTAGGATTTTATTTAGCGGAACCGAACTTGGTGTTAGTCCTTCTTCTTGCGCAATGACTTTCCGATAATTTTTAATTTTGTACGTATATGGATTATATAAAGCCGGGTTTTTACACATACCAACAAGCATAGCAGCTTCCTCTTTTTTAAGTTCTTTCGGTCGTTTATTGAAATAAACTTTAGCCGCATTTTCGATTCCTACCGCATTGTATAAGAAATCGAATTGGTTGAGGTACATGGTAATTATTTCTTCTTTGGTATACCTGGATTCCAAGCGTGTTGCAATTATGTTTTCTCGTGCTTTTTCGTTAAGTCGCCGGAATTTGCCAATGATACCGCCACGATTAGAAAGCAGTGATTCACCATTTGCACGAGCAATTTCTTCTCGTTGTCGTTGTTGTAAGGTGAATAATAATTTTGCTAACTGCTGGGAAATGGTAGAAGCACCTCCAGATCGGCCTAGCGATCCAAAAGACCGTGCGATTGATCGGAAATCCACCCCAGAGTGTTCCATGAAACGCTCATCTTCCGTTGCAATGAGGGCATCAAACACAAACGGAGAAATATTTTTATAGGCGGCACTTGTTCGGTTCACTTGCCAATAGCGACCAATGGTGTCACCTGTTTGACCAAGGATTAAAGATGCTTGTAATTCAGGGGGATTGTCTAGCATAGATATTGGAGGTAAATCATCCTCGGATTGCAATACCAGCAAGCCGAATACCATCAGGAAAGGCAATAATGAAATTCCCCAAAAGATTCGGGTAAATCTTTTCTTTTGTTCTTCTGTCAACATAGTAATCTCAAAATTAACATTTATCTAAGTACATCTCGCCTTTGGCTATCTAGTTTTAACAACACAAAGACCATGATTGTAAAGGCCATCATCGATGATCCTCCATAACTCATAAAGGGTAAAGGGATTCCAATTACGGGTGCAAAGCCAATATTCATCCCGATATTAATCGCAAAGTGATAGAACAATACCATACCTACGCAGTAGGCATAGACACGAAAGAAAACAGAACGTTGTCGCTCTGCAATAGAAAATATGCGAAATAGTATAAATAGATAAAGTGAAATTAAAAACAGGTTTCCAAGAAATCCCCACTCTTCGGCGAAGGGGCAAAAAATAAAATCGGTTTCACTTTCAGGTACATGGTTTGTTCGCATACTAGAAACTGAAGCCTTTCTAAATCCCTTTCCAAGGAACTTCCCACTTCCTACCGCGGCCATTGCCCTGTTTCTATTATAATCCGCGCCATTGGGGTCTTCTTTTAACCCAAGCACTAATTCTATTCTGCTTTTTTGATGAGGTGCAGCAAGGTTGTTGAAAATAAAGGTGATGCTACTTACCAAAAACAAAGAAAACACGTAGCTGCTTACTAAGACGATTAGGTTTTTAGATTTATTTCTAGGGTAACCAAAGAAGAGAATGAATGCTAAAAAAATGAATGCAACCAATGTAATAATTACGATCAGAAATAAAGGGCCGCTTAAACTAATTCCAAAGGGATAGAATGTGCTGCTTGAAAGAAACAGACTTAAGAATGCAAGGATTAATAAAAAGAAGAAAAAGGGTACAAAATGTGTCCCTAGCCATGTGGTCTTAAATTTAAGTCTTGGAAAATACCTCAACAACGAAAGTACAATGGGATCAAATGAAATCCCTTCTCTATATAGAACGAAGAAAAAAGAGGTAAATACTAATAAGGTTCCAGCATCGGGTTGCAGGGCAACGAGTATACACGGTAACAATATAATCCCTAGTGTCTCAGAAATTGTACGCGTGTTTTGAAGTTTAATGTTGGTTTCGTCAACCCATTTGGCTAACATCAAAGCGGTTGATATTTTGGCAAATTCCGCGGGTTGTATACCAAGCCCACCGATTCCTAGCCAAGCCTTCGCACCATGCACCGGAGGCATAAACAAAACAATAACAAGCAACAAGAGTGTTACGATGTAAATATACTCCGCGAATTTTCTATATACATCTGCTTCAATGAGTAGAATTAAAAATCCCAGAAAGAGGGAAACACCTATCCAAAGAATCTGTTTCCCATATTTTTGACTTGTATCAAATAAAGAGGGGTGTTCTGGATTGTACGCAACAGAATAAACGGTTAAAATACCTAAAAACATTAATGTTAATATGCCGATTAATAATGGCAAGTCAACTTTAGAAATCAATCCTCTAGTATCTCTCATCTCAATAACTCGACATTAGATTGGCATTTTTAATGGTCTGTTCCTTTTCTTTGTTGGTGACTTTTTTATTTAAATATTTATCTAGAATTAATCCTGCGATAGGTGCGGCCCAAGCCCCTCCTGCTCCCGCATTTTCCACAAAGACGGCTAATGCGATTTTCGGATTATCCATCGGTGCAAACGCGATAAATACGGAATGGTTTTTTTTGTTTTTACCATTTTGTACGGTTCCCGTTTTTCCACAGACCACAAAGTTTTCAATTTTTGCCTCTTTACCTGTACCACCCGCTTCGTATACCACACGTCTCATTCCTTCCACAACAGCATCAAAGTGTTTTCGGTTAATCGGTGTTATGTGTTTGGTTCTATATGTTTTTAACTTCCCTTTTTTACCGATCGATTTAACAAAATGAGGGGTATAATACCACCCGCGATTTGCCATGATTACTGCGATATTAGCCATTTGGATTGGGGTGAGTTTAATTTCTCCTTGTCCGATGGAAATTGAACGAATGGTTGAAAACGCCCATTGATGGTGGCCTAGGTACTTGTCGTAGTAACTGGAATTTGGAATTAATCCCTTACGTTGTGCTAGGGTGTCAATGTCTACACCGAGTTTCGTGCCTAATCCAAACGCCATCATGTATTTATGCCAATTATTCAGTCCAATTTCAGCATCTTCAAATACATTTTTCTTTTTATTGGGTTGAATCACGCGTCTTACCGCGGCATAAAAATAAGGATTACATGAATATTGAACCGCTTTTGCAACGGAAGAAGGTGAAGGATGGTCGTGGCAACCAACAACGGATTTATTACATGGAAACCCGGTGTTGGGGGTGATTTCTTTTTCTTGAAGACAAATTAGTGCCTGCAATAATTTAAAAATGGACCCCGGTGGGTATTCGGCCTGGAGTGGTCTTGCAAAAAGTGGCAGGTTCTCATCGGTAATTAAACCTGGATAGTTTTTACGAATATTCTTTCTTCCCGCCAACAAGTTTGGGTCATAGCATGGTGCCGAAACCATCGTGAGAATTTCACCGGTTTTTGGTTCAATGGCCACGATACAACCTTTTTTGTTTTTCATGAGTTCTTCACCGTACTGCTGCAGTTTTATATCGATACCTAGTTTTATTTTTGGGGATGGGGTTGCTACCGTATCGAATTTTTTATCCGCATAGGGCTCTATTTCGTTGTTTGTAGCACTGGTAACAATATAACGCACCCCTTTTTTACCACGAAGTATGGATTCATAGGAACGTTCTAACCCAGACCTACCGATGTTCATGCCGGGACGATAGAATGCATCTGCTTCAATTTCTTTCCGACCAACTTCATTCATATATCCTAAAATATTCGCTCCGTTTGGGTAGGGGTAAAATCTCGTGCCTGTAGGCTCTTCATAGAAGCCGGGAAAATCTGTTAATCTAGAGGCAATTCGCGTAACTTCTTCGAGTGTTAAATCTTTTACAAATGGATATGGACGGTCTTTTCTATAGTTTGACTGGGTTTTACCGGTTGAAGGATTTTTATAAACCCCTTCATTTTTTATAATTTCCTTAAAACGTGCCTTAACCTTTTTTACATCCCATCCTATGAGTTTTGCAAACGAGGAAGTATCTAGGTGTTTTATCCGTTCCTCAACTACCATGAGGTTATAGGAAATTTTATTAATTACAATTTTCCTGTTTTTTCGATCTACTAGTACGCCTCTCGGGGGGATTATTTCCCTTCGTTTTTCAGCAATTTCTGTTGCTCTACGTGTCCAAGAATCGTCAACAACCTGCATATAAAATAGGCGAAGCAAATAAAAAAATCCGGTGCCGATAACTAGCGCATACAATAAGTATTTTCTGTTATCTAAGTTCATTGTTTTCTTCTCCCGTTAAAAAAGAAAAATTGAGAAATACTTACGGCAATTCCCGAAGCAATAATGGATGTTAACAAATTGCGGAGTACTAGCAGTATTTCTGAAAACCTAAAGATTTCCCAAATAAAGTACCAGAGCAGGGAACTCGTAAATAATATCCCATAAACAATCAGAAACCAATCCCACCCCATATCGTGGGCTGTCGGTGTTTTGAGTGGATCGTACCCTTCGCGTGGTCTAAAAGATTCAAAAACGATTGGCCTTAAATAAGCGAATAACACCAAGGCAGAGGCATTTAACCCATATGTATTTGAAAGTGCATCTACGGAAATCCCTAAAATAAAACCAAGCCCCATTAATGTAAAAACGTTTATTTCAAACGGCAGGATCATCAAAAAGAGAGGGAGTAAGAATATTTGAGCTCCAAATCCTAACTCAAGTTTATTAAAAACAAAAACCTGTAAGCAGAAAAATAGTCCAAATAACCCAATATATGTAATGATGGTTCTCATGTTATTCAACTTCCTCAGGGATTTCTAATTGTAAGTCTTGAAGCTCCTTTAAGAAGAGTGAATTTATAACATAAACGGATTGTAGCGTACGATAATCCTCACTAAATAAAACTTCAATTTTCCAAAGTGCTTGGTCTTCAAGTCTCGATTTCCCAATAATTTTTCCAATTTTTATTCCTTTTGGGAATATTCCAGATGCTCCGAGTGTATATACCTTGGTATTCTTTTTTACCGGGAAATCACTCGAAACACCCGTAACTATTCCTGCTCTGGGATTAAAACCATCCCATTTTAGAATTCCTTGTGGACCATCTTTCCCCACAATAACATCAAGATTTATATCTTGGGTTAAAACCGATTTAACTAAAGAAAAGTGTTTCCCGACTTTAAAAACAATTCCCACAACTCCATTTGGAGAGATTACACCCATGTTTTTTTTAATGCCTTGAAGTTCGCCTATATTTATTGTAAAGTAGTTGTTTCTTCGGGCACTCGAGGCGTGAATGATTTTGGCAGGAATGAAACTATACTCTTGCTTATAAGTCGTGTCTTTAACCTGAATCGTTTTTCGTTCTACTTTATAAAAATTACTAAATATTCGTTTTCTTAATTGGGAGTTCTCAAGCCGAAGTTTTCGGTTGTTTTCTTCTAAATAAAAGTGATCAGTCAACCCGCCTTCCCACCGTTGAATTCGGCCATTCACTCCAGATGCGGTTGAAAGGAATACGCTTTTAGGATAGGTTACAAATTGAATATATAAAAGCAGGCAAATAAACTGTAGGGTAGCAAAAAAAATGAACACCCGAAATCGTCTTAAAAAAGCGAATAAATTCTGCATGTGTTTTTAACCTAAGCCCCTATTTAATTCTTTGCGATTAATCGCGAATTAAGAACTGATACTTATCGATGTTTTTTAAGGCAATGCTTGTTCCTAATGCTACAGCACGCAATGGGTTTTCAGCAATATGTACTGGTAGTTTCGTTTTATCTGCAATTCGTTTATCAAGGCCCCTAAGCATTGAGCCACCCCCCGCAAGATAAATCCCAGTTTTATATATATCCGCACTAAGTTCTGGCGGTGTAGCAGCCAGTGCGCTCAATATCGCTTCTTCTATTTTTGCGATGGTTTTATCTAATGCAGAAGCCACCTCATCGTGAGTAATCAATATTTCTCTTGGAATTCCTGACATTAAATCACGCCCTCTTACTGCGTAAGGGGGAGGTGGTTCGTCTAGGTCTTGAATCGCTGCGCCCACTTCAATTTTAATTTGCTCCGCAGTTCGTTCCCCAACTAACATGTTGTGTTTGCGGCGCATATATTCTTCAATTTCATTAGTGAAATCATCCCCTGCAATTCGAATCGACTTATCTGCTACAATTCCCCCTAAGGCAATTACTGCAATTTCAGATGTGCCCCCGCCAATATCAATAATCATGTTACCCATTGGTTCTTCCACATCGATTCCGATTCCGATTGCGGCGGCCATAGGTTCGTGAATGAGGTATACTTCTTTAGCTCCGGCATGTTCTGCAGAATCTCGTACCGCTCGTTTTTCAACTTCAGTAATCCCAGAAGGAATACAAATTACCATACGTAAAGTTGGTCTAAATAAGGTTCTTCCTGGATTAATCATTTTAATCATTCCACGAATCATCTGCTCAGCACTTTGAAAGTCTGCAATTACGCCATCTTTTAATGGACGAACCGTTTCAATTAATCGGTGCGTTTTTCCGTGCATTTGTTGAGCCTTTCTTCCGATGGCAACGATTTGACCTGTTTGAATATCTTTTGCTACGATTGATGGCTCATCAACAACGACTTTATCGTTCCATATAATAAGCGTGTTAGCGGTTCCTAAATCTATGGCAATTTCTTGCGTTAAAAAGCTAAATAAACCCATGTGTTTGTATTCGTATTAAAACAGTTTCGAAGGTAGGTAAAAACTTTCAAAAGAAAAATTAATGTTTAAAATGTCTAAAACCACTAAAAACCATTGCCATACCTTGTGAATTGCAATAATCTATGGATAGTTGATCTTTCACTGATCCCCCGGGTTGAATCACTGCGTTAATTCCAGCAGAATGTGCGATTTCGACACAATCAGGAAATGGAAAAAAAGCATCACTTGCCATTACGGCACCATGTAAATCAAATCCAAACGTTTTAGCTTTTTGTATTGCTTGATTTAACGCGTCTACCCGAGAGGTCTGTCCCGTTCCACTGGCAAGTAGTTGATTGTTTTTTACAAGCGCTATAGCATTTGATTTTGTATGCTTTACAATGATGTTCGCAAATAGAAGGTCTGAAAGTTCTTGTTTACTTGGTGTAATGTTTGTTTTTACATTCAAGTCATCTCCCGTAACAGTTTTTAAATCAAAATCCTGTTCTAGAGAGCCGTTTAGAATACTTCTGGTGCTTTTTACCGGAGAATGAAATGATTTTTGTTGTAACAGAATTCTATTTTTCTTTTGTGTTAATATATGCAGTGCTTCAGGCTCGAAATCAGGCGCAATAAGAATCTCAAAGAATAATTCATGCAATAGTTCAGTTGCTTCACTAGTTATCGGCTGGTTCGATATTAAAACACCACCAAACGCACTGATAGGGTCTGCTGCTAATGCGCGACTGTACGCGTCAACTACGGAACTTCCGGATGCGATTCCACATGCATTATTGTGTTTTATAATCGCAAACATTGGGGTTTCGGCGTCAAAGTCTTGCATTAGTCGCACTGCCGCATCAACATCTAATAAATTATTATATGAAAGTTCTTTACCTGCAAGCTTATTAAATATTTCAGAAAGATCGCCTTTAAATGTTGCTTGTTGATGTGGGTTTTCACCATATCGTAAGGTTGTTTCATGTACGACACCGTTAATTTTTTTGAAATACGAGGCAATCGCGGTGTCATAAGAGGAGGTAATGCAAAACGCTTCCTGTGCAAAGGATTGACGTTGGTTGTGAGAGGTTTTTCCGCCTTGGGACCGAAGTAGATTCGCTAGAATTTCATATTGTGATTTCGCCGAAACTACAACGACATCTTCATAGTTTTTCGCTGCCGCTCGGAGTAATGAAACGCCACCAATATCTATTTTCTCAATGATCTCATTATGGTTTTCCGTATTTCTGATGGTTTCTTCGAATGGGTATAAATCAACAACAACCAAATCAATGGCTTTTATACCATGTGTTTCAATCGAAGCTTCATCGCGCGTTAGCCCTCGCTGATATAAGATACCCCCGAAAACACCAGGATGCAAGGTTTTAACCCTGCCCCCAAGTATTTCCGGGAAATTAGTTAATGAGTCAACCGGTATTACTGGAATACCCAGCGCTTCAATATAAGTTAGTGTACCGCCTGTAGAGTAAATGGTTATGTTAAGTTCATTCAGTGCATGAACAAGTTGGTCTAGTCCCTGCTTGTTGTAAACTGAAATAAGTGCCGACTGAATCGGTTTAGTTTCCCCCATAGCGTATAGAAATTATAATGAAGGTGCAAAGGTACAGATTAAAGTGTGTTTCAAAATAAAATGATGTTAACAAAACGTAACATTTCATTAATCTTTCGGTAATTTTGAACGTGATTAATAATCGACGTATCATTTTACTTTATGGGGCTTTGTTCCTGTTTTGGATCCTTGTTTTTTTTCTTCAACGATTAATTTTTTTAGGATACCATAACGCCCGGTTTTCGTCGCTTGAAGGACTTGAAATTCTAAGCTCCTTCTACGCTGGTCTACGTTTGGATTTTTCAACTGCCGGCTATTTGATGCTTGTCCCGTTTTTAACCTTGTTAGCGCGGTCTTTTATTTCAGATACATTGTTTCTAAAGCTATTGAAAGGAGTGCTTATTGTGGAGCTGGTAGTGTTGAGTGTGATACATGCCGCGGAACTTTCTGCCTACAGTGAATGGGGGCACAAATTATCGTCCCGTGTTTTTATGCATTTGCTAAATCCGGACGAGGTACTTAGGACAACAGGTTTTTCTAAAGGGATTATTAGTCTTGTCGTCATTGTAGTTGAATCAGTATTGGCTTTTGTCCTACTTAATCGAATTTTTTATTGGATTGCTGGTACGGATAAGCACAAATTAAAGCGTTCTGTTTTCGGTTCACTTGCCTTTAATGTGTTGGGATTAGTAGGGGGATTAGTTTTTTCTTTTTTACTCATGCGGGGTGGAATCCAACAAATCCCGATTAATATAGATGCGGCCTATTTTTCGAATCAAGCCATTTTAAATGACCTGTCCGTGAATTCTAGTTATTATTTCGGTAACAGTTTTTTTCTTTTCAATAAATCAGACATTCATAACCATGTTAAGGTCTCCTTAACATCAGAAGAAACCAAAATGGTGAATGAATACTATAGGTGGCACCCTACAGATACACTTTTGTTCAAGATAAAAAAACCAAATGTTGTTTTTATCATTTTTGAAGGGTGGAGTGCACATGGGGTTGGAGCAATCTCGAATAAGCAATCTGCGACACCTTTTTTCGATAAGTTAAGTGAATCAGGTGTTCTTTTTAGTAAGGTGTACGCTGCAAATACGACTTCAGAAATTGGAAACGCAACACTTTTTTCAGGTTTTACCGGAGTTCCGGAGTCTCCTTTACCACTATTTACAGAAAAGCACAGGAACATAACCACCTTGTCTGATTTGCTTAAGAATGCCGGGTATTCTACTTCTTATTTATTCAGTGGTGACCTTAAATATGGGAATATTAAAGGGTTTTTGACAGAACATAATTTTGATCGCCTACTGGATGAGAACGACTTTAACCCTACGCTTCCGAGAGGAAAATTGAATTATTATGATTCAGACTTGTATGATAAATTCTTGGGAGAAATTAAAAAAAATAAGCAACCATTTCTTTCCTGTACGTTCACGGGTAGCACCCATTTCCCGTATGATTGTCCAATGCAGAAATCCCCATTTCATGGCGAGGAAGCAGACTATTTAAATTCAATGGTTTATGCGGATGATTGTTTAAGGCAATTTTTTAATAAAGTTAAAAAGCAAGCCTGGTACAAGAACACTGTTTTTGTATTAGTCTCTGATCACGGGCATAATTCACCAGGCATTGCCTCTCCCTATTTGACAGAAACGTTTAAAATTCCATGTTTGCTTGTTGGTCCGGCAATAAAGAAAAAGTATCAGGGGTTAAAAATCGACCGAGTCTATTCACAGGGCGATTTAGCTGCTACCCTTGGGAATCAGTTAGCTTTAGATGTTTCAAGGTTTCCATACAGTCGGAATATGTTGAGCGCTAGAACGATGGAGGGGGCATTTATTTCAACGATACGAGGTTTTGGTTTCGTGAATTCAAAAGGGGGTCATATTTACAATATGGATGCCAAGGAAGTTGTATTTGATTCGTATGAGAACCAGTCAGAATTAAACAAAAACAGGCGTCTATCGAACGCCTGTTTATTTCGTTTATTCTCCTATTTTAATAATATGGATAAGTAGGGGTATTCTATCCTGAGCACATTTCGCAACTGTCCGGATTCTCTAAAGAACATGCAATTGCTGCTTGTTGTTCTTCTAAGGACTTAGATGTTGGCTCTTCTACTACACTTTTGTCAATCGTAAATTTAATAGCGTCAGTAGCAGCTTTCGTTCTAAGGTAGTACATTCCTGTTTTTAATCCTTTCTCCCAGCCGTAGAAATGCATAGAGGTTAATTTTCCAAAGTTTGCTTGTTCCATGAATATATTCAAGGATTGGCTTTGGCAAATAAATGCACCGCGGTCTGCCGCTTGATCAATAATGGCTTTCTGTGAGATTTCCCACGCAGTTTTGTAAAGCTCTTTAAGGCGTGCAGGAATTTCTTGGATATTCTGTATGGATCCATTAGCGGCCATGATTTTTTGACGCATATCCATGTTCCATAAGCCTTCTTTTACCAAGTCTTTTAATAGGTGCTTATTCACGATGATGAATTCTCCGGAAAGCACTCGTCTAGTATAAATATTAGAAGTATAAGGCTCGAAGCACTCATTGTTTCCAAGTATTTGGGCTGTTGATGCGGTTGGCATTGGAGCTAATAACAAGGAGTTCCTTACACCATGCTTCTTAACTTCTTCTTTCAAAAGGTCCCATTCCCAACGGTTACTTGGTGTAACTCCCCACATATCAAATTGAAAAACGCCTTTTGATACGGGCGATCCGTTGAATGTGGAATATGCTCCTTCTTTGATAGCTAAGTCCTTAGACGCAGACATCGAAGCAAAATATATTGTTTCAAAAATCTCTCTGTTTAAGGCGCGTGCCTCTTCAGATTCGAACGGAAGGCCTAATAAAATAAAGGCATCTGCTAATCCTTGTACCCCCAAGCCAATCGGACGGTGGCGTAAGTTTGAGTTTTTCGCCTCTTCAACAGGGTAATAATTTTCATCGATGATTTTATTTAAATTTAATGTTGCTTGGTAGGTAACTTCAAATAGTTTATCATGATCAAAGATCCCTTGTTCAGTAACATATTTAGGGAGTGCTAACGACGCCAAGTTACACACGGCAACCTCATCAGGCGCAGTATATTCTATAATTTCTGTACACAGGTTAGAAGACTTAATTACTCCAAGATTTTGTTGGTTAGATTTTGCGTTAGCGGCATCCTTGTACAACATATAAGGAGTTCCTGTCTCTATTTGAGATTCGAGAATTTTAAACCATAAGTCTTGTGCATTGATGGTTTTTCTTCCTTTCCCTTCCGCTTCATATTTTGTATAAAGTGCTTCAAATTCTTCGCTGTGTGTATCTGCCAATCCAGGACATTCATGAGGACACATTAAGGTCCATGTTTCATTGTTTTTCACCCGCTTCATGAATAGATCTGGAATCCAAAGCGCGAAAAACAAATCTCGTGCACGTTGCTCTTCTTTCCCGTGATTTTTCTTAAGGTCTAGAAAGTCAAATACATCTGCATGCCATGGCTCTAAATAAATCGCAAATGAACCTTTTCTTTTGCCTCCTCCCTGGTCTACATAACGCGCAGTGTCGTTAAAAACACGAAGCATAGGAACAATTCCATTAGATGTACCATTAGTTCCTTTAATATATGACCCTGTAGCACGAACGTTGTGAATAGACAGGCCAATTCCACCAGCAGATTGCGATATCTGTGCGCATGACTTTAACGTATCATAAATTCCAGGAATACTATCCTCTTTCATGGTTAATAAAAAGCAAGAGGACATTTGCGGTTTTGGTGTACCCGAATTAAACAGAGTAGGTGTTGCGTGGGTGAACCAGCCTTCAGACATTAGGTTGTAGGTGGCAATAGCAGACTTTATATCGTCTTTATGAATTCCCAAAGATACACGCATAAGCATGTGTTGTGGGCGCTCTGCTATTTTTCCTTCAAGCTTCATTAAGTAGGAGCGAGTAAGTGTTTTGAACCCGAAATAGTCATATCGGAAATCGCGGTCATAAATGATGCTCGAATCTAATGTATCTCGATGGTTAAGTACAATTTGATACACCTCTTCAGACAATAGCGCGGCGGATTGTCCGGTTTTTGGATCCAGATATTCGTATAGGTCGGTCATCACATCTGAAAAGGTCTTTTTAGTTTCTTTGTGCAGATTCGATACGGCTATTCTCGATGCCAAAAGGGCATAATCTGGGTGTTCGGTTGTTTTTGCTGCGGCAACTTCTGCGGCTAAATTATCAAGGTCTGTGGTTGAAACCCCATCGTATAGGCCTTCAATAACCTTCATTGCGACAGCTTCAGGTGAAACCATTGGATCCAACCCGTAACACATTTTAATTACCCGAGCAGTGATTTTATCAAATTTCACTGCCTCTTTTCTTCCGTCTCTTTTAACTACGTACATTACTCTTTTCTTTTTTTCTTATTTAAAATTCTTCATCCAACGTGAATCGTTGCGTTTCTTTATCAGACATTACACTTGCCTTTTGATATTCTCCCACTCTTTTTTCAAAGAAGTTAGTTTTTCCTTGAATAGAGATCATTTCCATAAAATCAAATGGATTGGTTGTGTTATATACACGCTCATTTCCAAGTTCAACTAATAATCGATCTGCAACGAATTCGATGTATTGGCTCATTAGGTCGCTATTCATACCGATGAGTTTAACCGGAAGCGCATCTGTAACAAATTCTTTTTCAATCTCAACGGCATCCATAATGATTTCTCGCACTTGATCTTTTGAAAGCTTATTAACGAGGTGACGTGTATACAGTAAACATGCGAAATCACAATGTAGCCCCTCATCTCTTGAAATTAATTCATTTGAAAAGGATAACCCCGGCATTAATCCGCGCTTTTTCAACCAAAAAATTGAACAAAACGATCCTGAAAAGAAAATCCCCTCAACGGCAGCAAACGCAACTAACCGTTCTGCAAACGAACCTTTGTCAATCCACCTTAGTGCCCAATCTGCTTTTTTACGCACACAATCCAAGGTGTCTATCGCGTTAAAAAGACCCGACTTTTCTGCAGAATCTTTGATGTACGTATCTATCAACAAGGAGTATGTTTCCGAATGTATGTTTTCAGCTGCTACTTGAAACCCGTAAAAAAACTTTGCTTCAGTATATTGAACTTCAGATAAAAAATGTTCAGCTAAATTTTCATTTACAATGCCGTCTGATGCCGCGAAAAAGGCTAATACATGCTTAACAAAATGGCGTTCGTCATTTGTCAAACGCTCCCAATCTACTAAATCCTGTGATAAATCAATTTCTTCTGCAGTCCAAAAACTCGCTTCTGCTTTTTTATAAAAGCTCCAAATGTCGCTGTGTTCAATTGGAAAAAGAACAAATCGATTTTTATTCTCTGCTAAAATTGGTTCGTGGCTCATGGTTATGTTATTATATTTTAATTCAATTTTTTATGCGATAACTTGGGCTACAACCGGTTAATTTCGGTTCCGCTTTTGCTAACAAAAAACAATGTTTCCTTTGTACTTACGGAAGCAATAATTTTGCTGTTTTGAAGTTTGTAAAAAGGCTTACAAATTTTGTCAAAAAAAACGTTCATCACAATGCGATTTTTATCCGCCATACGTTTTACAAACCACAATTCTATCGCTATCCCTTAGTAGTACTTTGCTGTATGATTTATCAACAACTTTTAAAAGTTATTAATAAGCCAAAACCGAATTATTCCAACCAAATTTTGCTCACTCCTTTTGTTCGGCCAATCAGCCATTAAACTTAGTGTTTTTATAGTATGTTTTTTGTGATTTATTTCCCTCATTATCAACATAATCATGTTTAATTCTTTTGCAAATTATTTCTCAATGATCAAGCCCTATTTAAAACCCTTGTTGCATCTCTTTTTTCCTTTTCGTTGTCATGGCTGCGGCCTTGAGTTATTGGAGCAAGAATCTGGCGTTTGCGTGTTTTGCGAATCGGGATTAGCATATACCTTTAATCAAATTGAATTACCCCCGCATTTAATTGCTGAATCAATCAAAATACATGCGTTGTTTTATTACCGTAAAGAACATGTTGCACAAGCCTTACTGCATGCATTAAAATATAAACATGAGCGCGAGCTTTGTTTTGATTGGGGCGTAACTTTAGCTAAAACAATAAAAAAGGAGGCCATAGAAATGCCAGATTGCCTAATTCCGGTGCCACTTCACCCTAAAAAAAAGTTTGCTAGGGGATATAATCAAAGTGAGTTGCTTGCTAAAGGAATTCAAGCAGAATTCCCCGAAATTCAAGTCGATTTAGACATGATTATTCGAAAGAAAAACAACAAAAGCCAAACGGGTAAAAACAAATTTAATCGCTTAACGGATGTCTATAATGCATTTGAATTACATCCTGACGCAATATCTACTTATAAGCATATTGGATTGGTAGATGATGTGGTGACGACCGGCGCAACCTTAAAGGGCCTTTTAGACCTAATTAAATCGAAGTATCCTCATATTCGAATTACTATCTTTGTGCTTGCCGTAACAACGTAGAATGCATAAAAAAATACTCATTATTGGTGGCGGAGTAGCTGGGGTATGTCTTGCACATCAGTTAAAAAAGCAAAACCAACACATAATGTTGGTAGATGATGGTATGAATGTTTCTTCTGTCGTTGCAGCTGGAATCGTGCACCCAATGTCGTTTCGGCGAACTTTACTTTCATGGAATGCTAATCCATTTTATTTTGAGGCCAAGTCGTTTTATTTAGAAATGGAAGCCATCCTAAATGCAACGTTTTACCATCCAATTATGGTTCGTAGACTTTTTGCTTCAAAGGAAGAATCCGTGTGCTGGAATCAACGGATAGAACAAACAGAATTCAAGCCTTTTATGCACCCTATTACCCCTGAGGACATCGCTTTTGAACCCTTTGGTTCGGGAAGAGTTGATGGGTTTTGGATCGATACACAGGTGTTTATTACCGAAAGCCACAAATACCTTGAAGCACATCAGTCGCTTACAATTGATACACTCTCGCCAGATAATTTTAACCCAGAAACCTTGGAGTTTCAAGGAGTAAAATACGATGAGGTGGTGATGGCTTTAGGCTATAAAAACAATCAGGTTCCGTGGTTTGCTGAGGTTCCCGTGAACCCAACAAAAGGACAGTTATTAACTGTGAAATGGGATAATCCACTCCAGAACACTTCCTTACACCGCAAGGCATTTGCCTTACCCGTTGGAGATAAATTGTTTAGAATTGGGTCAACGTATGAATGGAATAATACCTCACCGGAACCAACGCCTGAGGGGAGGGCATTAATTTTAGCTAATGCAAGGTCAATTACGAATGACGCGCTTGAAGTAATTGCGCATAATTCAGGTATTCGTCCGGCATCACCTGATCGTCGACCGATGGTGGGAAAACATCCGGTGTATGATCAGTTATATATTTTCAATGGCCTAGGAGCCAAAGGTTATATGCTTGCGCCATCGCTTTCTACGATGCTTTGTAACACCTTGATTCATCAAGCAGCGTTGTTACCGGATCTCCATCCCTATCGATTTTAATCCTAAGTAACTTTCGATACCTTTGTACCTATGATCGAAATTGAAGAGAAGCAAGCGAGATACGATAGGGCATACCTGCGCCTAGCACAAAACTGGGCTATGCTGTCACATTGCACCCGTAAAAAAGTAGGGGCAATTATCGTTAAAGATCGAATGATTATTTCAGACGGGTACAATGGCACCCCTTCCGGTTTTTCAAACAGTTGCGAAAATGAAGAAGGCGAAACACATTGGTATGTCTTACACGCCGAGGCCAACGCAATTTTAAAAGTTGCTAAATCTACAAACAACACCGAAGGCTCAACCTTATACCTTACGCATTCTCCTTGCAAGGATTGTAGTAAATTAATTCTTCAATCAGGAATCAAGCGCGTAGTATATATGGAAGCCTACAAGGATAAAAGTGGCTTGGATTTTTTAACCAATGCAGGCGTTACAATAACACAACTTAATACCATAGACCATGTCTGATAATAAGCGATTTTTTTACCCATTGATAGCCTCAATCCTTGTGATTGTGGGGTTTGGAATGGGGTATCTATTACATCCGAATGTGGACTCTAAACGCGCTTCGAAATTTGAGGAAGTACTTGATGCGTTAGATAAAAAATATGTTGACTCGATTGATAAAAACAAGGTTTTTGATCAGGCAATAAATGATATGCTTCATAAACTTGATCCGCATTCACGATACATAACTGCTCGTTCATTGAAGGAAGAGCAAGAGTCTATGCAGGGTAGTTTTGGGGGAATCGGTGTGCGGTTTCAATTGATTAATGATACCATCTGTGTTATTAAAGCCATGTCTAATGCACCTGCATTTTTTGCGGGGGTCCGTAGCGGGGATCAAATAATCGCGATTAATAAAAAGCCATTTACAGGTAAAAAAATTAATACAGATAAGGTCATGGGATCGCTTAAAGGAGAAATTGATACGGATGTTGAAGTGACCATACTGAGAAATAGACAGAAGAAACGCATAGTTATTCGTCGCGGTGAAATTCCAATGGAGACCATAACTACCTTTTGTATGTTGGACAAAACAACAGGGTATATTCGAATAGATCAGTTTTCAGTGCCAACGCATGATGAGTTTGTTATAGCAGCGAATGGCCTATTAAATCAAGGGATGAAAAAAATGGTATTGGACTTAAGAGGTAATCCAGGCGGGGTAATGGATGCGGCAATATTAATTGCAGACGAGTTTTTACCTTCTGGAGATAACATTGTTTCAACAAAAGGTAGAAATGTAGAAAATGAAGTAGTCAAGGCCAAATCGGGAGGAATTCTCGAAAAAATTAAACTGGCGGTCCTTATTGATGAAAACTCTGCCTCTGCAGCTGAAATCCTTGCGGGAGCAATGCAGGACAATGATAGAGCGTTGCTTTATGGGAGAAGAACCTATGGAAAAGGACTGGTTCAACAAGATCAAATTTTAAAAGATGGGAGCAGCGTTAGAATGACCATTTCACGCTATTATACGCCATCTGGTCGTTCAATTCAACGACCTTATTCTGGGGATTATAGTTCGTATATGCAGGATGAAGAACGTTTTATGAAGGGAGAATTGTTCTTTAAGGATTCAATTCCTATTGATAAACGACTGGTTTATAAAACAAAAAATGGCCGCAAGGTATTTGGTGGTGGTGGTATTGTACCCGATGTTTTTATTCCGTTAGATACAACAGGGTCTTCACTTGTGCTTACTCAATTAAATATGGAACAAGTGTTTAGTGCATTTGTATTTAAATCTCTTCAACAAAACAGAGGTCGATGGAAATCCATGAATGCCCTTATTGCTTATGAAATCCCTGCTTCGGAATGGAATTCATTTCTTTCTTTCTGTAAACAGAGCTATCACATATCCTATGTTGAGTCGCTTTCCGCTGCTCAGAAAAAGTCTATACAAAAACGACTTAAAGTTGAATACGCACGACAGCTGTGGGACGAACAAGGGGTGTTTCAGGTAATCAAAGCGGAAGACAAGGAACTAAATGCGGCCCTTAAAAAGTTTAATTAGGAATTATCGCCCAACGCTTCTGATACTTCAATTTGAAGTTTTTCAGTATCATAATCTTCTTCCTCGTCGAAAATTTCGAAAAAGGGTTCTTCGAAGGATTTTGACATTACTCGTTTTTGAAGTGTCAGTAATAAGGAAGGAAGTACAATTAAGTTGGTGACCATTCCAACTAAGATGGTAATTGAGACTAATAATCCAAGCGCTTTTGTTCCCCCAAATTGAGAGAAAACAAACATAATAAATCCAAAAAACAAGATAACAGAGGTGTAAAATATCCCAAGACCGGTTTCTCGCAGCGACTTAATAATGGCGTAATTCATATCGTGTTGATTTGCCTTTAATTCTTGACGATATTTAGCTAAGAATAGGATGGCGTTATCAACGGTAATTCCCAATGCAATACCAAAAACGAGTAGTGTTGAAGGTTTTAATGGAATTGAAAAATACCCCATAATACCTGCCGTTAAAAGCAAGGGAATAATATTCGGAATCATCGAAACAACGATGATTTTTATTGAACGAAATAATACAGCCATGAGCAGGGCAATAGAAAGAATTGCAAATAATAAACTCTGCAGCAAGTTTATAAATAGGTACTTGGTCCCTTCAGAAACCACAACAGAAATGCCCGTAAACGTAACATCGTAATATTGATTATCAATGGCCGTTCTTAGTCGTTTTTTGGACAATGGTTTGTTTCGGTAGGCATAAATTTTTTCTGGATCCAGATCAAATGCATATTGCACCGATTCGTCCTTTCCAGCAATTAATTGAATAAAATCATTTGCGATTGCAGGGTACTCTACCAATGAATCGAAACAAGAAACATCTCCTTTTTCATACTTTTTCAACAATCGCTCCCAAGTAATTCGATCTGGATTAAGTACGTAATCAACGAGAAGCTTCATAGAATCTACCTTTTGAGCAACCCCATATGAACCCAAGTCTTTCATTTGGGTTCTAATCCGAATGGTGGTGTTTGCCGTATCAACAAGGTCTTTTAAGGATAAATTCCCCGTGTTTACATTATTTACATCAAACTTCTCAAGGTATCCTTTTAGATTGAGCATATCACGTCGTTTGATGATTTTGTAATATGCGGGGTTCCCCTGGTGGTATGACATATTAATTACCTTGAGAAAGTCAATATACGTAAGGCTTTTAGAAAAAAGCGTATCATTTTTGAAAACCCCTTGAACTTCTTCAATTCGATTCATGGTGGTTTCGTTGAATAAGCGTCCTTGTTGTTTATAATTTACGGTAACTTCAAAAGGAATAGATCCACCAAAATTATGCTCTATAAATTTCAAATCCCTTGATATTTGATCGTTTTCAGGGATATCACCCGTAACATTACCTGTGGCAACGATTTTTGTCATGCCGTATATCCCAATTACGAGCATCAACACAGAAACAATATAAACTACCGTTCTATATCTATTAATAATAAGAATAATGTATTCAATAAAACCTTGAGAATACACGCGAGACAAGTGCCTTAAATGACGTTCTTTAGGTGGTGCGCTGTAGCTAGCCATAATCGGAACAATGCACAAGGACAGCACAAAAACAACCATGATGTTCAAACTGGAAATCACACCAAATTCTGCAAGCCGCTCGCTACTTGTAAACGTAACAAATCCCACAGCTGTTGTTAAATTGGTTAAGAAGGTCACTGGTCCGATTCTTCGGATCATCGTAAACAATGCTTTTGTTTTATTACCAACTCGTTTGAATTCTTGATGGTACCTGGTGACAATAAATACACAATTAGGCACTCCAATTACAATCAGTAATGGTGGAATTAAAGCCATCATGATGGTGAGTGAATAATTAAATAGCGCCACAGTGCCTAATGCCCAGATGACAGATACAAAAACCACCAAATTACATTGAATAACAATCCTGAATGAACGGAAAAAGATATAGAGTAATAAGGAAGATGCGATTACAGATAATCCAAGGAACAAGATCATTTCATTTAAAATCCGTTTTGCCACCATGACCCGTATGTGTGGAAGCCCTGAATACCTGAATTTCCCAAAAACCGGCTCGTATTCTTGTGCGATTTCTTCAATTTTAAATACGACTTTGGATTTCTTTTTATCCTCTAACACTTTTTCATTTAATCCAATCAGCATTAACGACACCTTCGATGTATCGTTGTAGAGCACATCAGCAAACGCCGGATTTCGTTTTATTAATTTTTGAATGGAATCAATGCTTTTGTCTTTAAAGGTTGTATCGTAAAAAATCCGATGAATTTCGAATTTTTTATTGCTGGTATCATTTACAATAGTAAACAATGTCGCTTCAGAAATAACAGTTTCAACACCGGGTTGAGCTAAGATTCGGTCACCAAGTTCTTTCCAAGCCTTGAATTTTTTCTCGGTGTAAAGATCTTTGGATGATATTGCTAATACCAAGGTCGCTCCGTCTTCACCAAATTGTTCTTTGAACTTTAAATAGTTCATTTGAGTCGGATGGTCTTTTGGTAATAAAATCCCGTAACGGTTATCTATTCTTAAATCGGTAAAAATGAAATACCCAAAAAATAAGGTCAGCAGAAAGATTATCGTTAGAATGTATAACCGATTTCTTAATATGATACTTGCTATTCTACTCCACATGACAATTGTTTACCTAAAAAACTCAACAAAGTTACAAATTTCAACGGGTTCATTGGGCAGAATGTGAAAACCCCTATGATATCGGGGTTGATTTACTGGATTAAAACAAAAAACCCTGACTTTAACGTCAGGGTTTTGTACTCGAGGCGGGACTTGAACCCGCACGGGCTAATGCCCACAGGATTTTAAGTCCGGCGTGTCTACCAATTCCACCACTCGAGCAATCCTGAGCGAGAAACGGGATTCGAACCCGCGACTTCAACCTTGGCAAGGTTGCGCTCTACCAACTGAGCTATTCTCGCTTGTACATCAGTTAACACATGGTTAACCTGTTGTGCGTTGCAAATGTACAAAAAACAATTTTTTATCCAAAATGGATTTTATCCTCCGGTTAGTTTTTTTATCTCATGAAGTTTCATCAAGGCCTCTACAGGAGTTAATACATTGATATCTATAGCCATTAGCGTTTCGTGTATTTGTTCTAA
>JBEIDV010000004.1:0-42510 GCA_040383285.1 Crocinitomicaceae bacterium
ATTTTGGAGCCTGTCCCAAATCCGATCGAAATGCACCTGTCTTGGAAAGAAGCCATTTCAAAACTTAAAAAGGATACCTCTTATCGCAATCAATTTTACAAAGCATTCGGTGTGGAAGACTTTGATTCAACCCACGCCGCAAAAGCGATAGCCCAGTTCATTCGAACCATGATTTCTGGCAGCAGCAAGTTTGATATCATGTATAAAATTGAAAACAATAAACCCCTGAATGCCTCAGAACAAGCCGTAAGTATTGATCCAGAAGAATGGGCTGGGTACGATTTATTTAAAAGCCTGAACGGTGCCGATTGTTTTCATTGCCATAATGGCCCACTCATGCGCGTTGCGAAGTTTAGTAATAATGGACTTGATTTCTCATTCCTGGATTTAGGTCGGGGAGCCATTACAAACAACCCAAATGATCACGGGAAATTCAAGGTACCAACCTTACGTAACATTGCGCTTTCTGCGCCTTACATGCACGATGGACGCTTTAAAAACTTGGACGAGGTGATCGAACATTATTCTTCGGGCATTCATGCCTCGCCAACCATTGACCCCTTGATAGAATTCTCGAGTCAAGGCGGTGTTCAATTGGATGCACAAGAAAAGTATTTATTGAAAAGGTTCCTAATGACCTTAACAGACAACTCGTTTATTAATAACCCAGACTTTCAAGACCCAAATTAATGATTGATAAACTTACCACGGAAGATAAAGCCCTTAAAATCAATTTAACTAAAGATATTTATGGGTGCTTTGCAGAGATTGGTGCCGGACAAGAAGTTGCGGCCAATTTCTTTACAGCAGGTGGAAGCTCAGGTACAATTGCCTTTACACATTCTGCGTATGACATGAAGGTTTCAGACGCGATGTATGGCGTGGCTAAACGCTATGTGTGCGAAGAACGCTTGCTTACCATGCTTGGTGCTGAGTGCGACCAGCTGATGAAAATACTGCCACAAAAAAATAAAGAGTCACGGTTCTTTGCGTTTTGTAATACCGTTGAATCCCTAAACTACCACAAAACCAATCAAGGACAAGGATGGGTTGGTATTCGCTTTCAAACAACCATTGGTGGGCCGTTTAATGAGATTATTCTGCATGTTAAAATGCATGACATCTCGAATAAAGCACAGCAAGAAGCGCTGGGGATTTTAGGAGTTAACTTAATTTACGGTGCTTTTTTTCAAACCAAAGATCAAGAGGAATTTGTAAGCTCCTTGGTGTCTCGGCTTCCTCGGGAGCGCATGGAAGTGGATATGCTTCGATTTACGGGTCCAGATTTTGAAGAGATCGATAACCGCATGATTGCCTTAAGTTTGGTGCGTAAAGGGATCACTGACGCGACCATGTTTGATTTAGCAAAGAATGTACTTCAGCCTGCTACGGCGCTATATAAAAAGAACATTTTATTAATGCGTGGAAGATTTCGTCCGGTGACCAATGTTCATGTAGACATGATTGAGAATGGTAAAGTTTGTTTTCTGGAAGATCCGCGGGTAAAACATACCAACGTTGAAGTAATCTTTGAGTTGACCTTGAAAGACCTCACAGCAGACGGTAAAATTTCTGATAAAGATTTCCTTGATCGGGCTGAGTTGTTAAGTTCCCTCGGGTATACGGTAATGATTTCGAATTACTTGAAACATTATAAAATGGTAGAATATCTTTCTGCTATTGCGAAAGGACAGTTCATGGGAGTTATTCTAGGGGTTTATAATTTGAGTACGATTTTCGACGAACGATATTATGATAATCTTCCGGGGGGCTTATTGGAAGCCTTTGGAAGAGGCTTTGGGCATAATGTCAAACTATATGTATATCCGGCCATCGACGTAGATTCAGGCGCGTTATTAGACTTGTACAACATGGAGCTTCCCGCACACCTGAAAGGCTTGATGGATTTTATGGTACAGAATGATAAAATCACACCCATTAAACATTTTAACGACAAAAACCTCCACATCATGTCGGATGATGTGTTGAGTAAAATTAAAGTTGGAGCGAAAAACTGGGAAGATGATGTGCCGTATGAAGCAGCGCAAGCAATTAAGTTTTTCGAATTGTTTGGGTACAGCAAAGCCTAAGGCATGCCGCACATTAAAAATGCCCTCATCCGCTTTCGGATTATCGATCGAATGATTCGAAATCCGTACAAGCCTTACCCAAGTAAAGGCGATTTACGAGAGGCTTGTGAAGAATCCTTATTTGGTTCAACCTATGGAGAACATATCTGTGATTCTACCATTGAAAAGGATTTGTTTGCCATGCGGATGGAACACGATGCGCCCATCAAGTATAGCCGAAAATACGAAGGCTATTTTTATGAGGACCCCGAGTATACCATTAACGATATTCCCCTTTCTGAAGACGAACTGGAATCCATTCGGTTTGCAGTTCAAACCTTACAGCAATTTCAAGAAGTGCCCTATTTCAAAGAATTTGGAAGTGCGATTGATAAGATTGCTACCCGGGTAGCGGTTGCAGGTGCCGACGGACAAGAGCCCAATGCATTTATAGGGTTTGAAACAGCTTACGCTTCCGCAGGCAATCAATGGCTTCCCTTGCTCTTGACGGCCATTCAAGAAAAAAAGATTTGCACCTTTAGCTATGCCTCGTTTAAATCCGGTATCGCAAAACCCAGAAAGGTTGTACCCGTGTATCTTAAAGAATACCGCAACCGGTGGTATCTTATTTCCTTCGATTTTGAGAAATCTGATTGGATAACCTATGCGCTAGAACGAATGGAGGGAGTAGAAGTGAGCGATTCCCAGCATGTGCTTAAGGAAGCCTTTAATCCAAGTACCTTTTTTGCGGAAACTATTGGAATCACCACCGAAAAAAAAGCAGCAGAACGGATTGAATTGGAGGCGAATGAAATCGCTGCCAAGTATATTGAATCTCAGCCCTTGCATTTTTCTCAAGAGAAAATTGGTTCGAATCGCTTTGCCTTAACCGTGCAAATCAACGAGGAACTCATTCGCGCCTTGCTTGGATTTATGGGAGAAATCCGAATTACAAGTCCAGCTCATCTATGCCAAACCTGGACCGAACGAATTAAAAAACAATTAGCAATAGAAACACATGGAAATATCTTTTGAAATTAGTGAAGGCATCGCGTGGATTAAACTCAATCGACCGGAAGTGTACAACGCCTTTAATCGAAGCATGGCTTTGCAAATGCACGCGTGTTTAACCGAAGCGGCAACGGCAGAGGAAGTGCGCGCTGTGGTTATTACAGGGAATGGAAAAGCGTTCAGCGCTGGGCAAGACCTCGGCGAAGCAGTTGATCCTAATGGTCCTGGATTGGAACGAATTCTGAAGGAGCACTATAATCCCATTATACGTTCCATTGTAGCCTTGGAAAAACCAGTGATTGCCCTAGTAAATGGGGTAGCAGCGGGAGCAGGAGCGAATATCGCCCTGGCCTGTGATGTGGTGATTGCCCATGAACAAGCGAGTTTCATTCAAGCCTTCTCGAAAATCGGATTAATTCCAGATTCCGGAGGCACGTATTTTCTTCCGCGATTAATCGGATCGCAAAAAGCCTTAGCCTTGATGATGACGGGCGATAAGGTGAGTGCCAAAGAGGCCGAACAAATGAATATGATTTTTAAGGCAGTTCCTGCAGATTCCTACGAGAGCTTCACCACGGACTTCGTAACACAGATCGCAAGCATGCCAACCAAAGCCCTTGCCTTGACCAAAAAAGCAGTACAACTGAGTTGGTTTCAATCCTTGGATGAACAATTAGATACCGAATTGAATTTACAAGTGGAAGCAGGGAATACCGCAGATTTTAACGAAGGGGTGCAAGCCTTTTTAGAGAAACGAAAACCAAATTTTACAGGAAAGTAATGACTAAACGAATATTTGTTGTTGGTGCAGGAACCATGGGTGCAGGAATTGCCCAATTAGCCGCACAAAAAGGGTTTGAAACATGGTTGTACGACCTTTCATCCGATCAATTAAGTAAGGCACAAGCAGGGATAAACAAATCGCTAACAACCTTATTGGAAAAAGGGAAAATTGACGCCACTTCGTATGAGGCCATATTGGGTCGCATACAGTTTGTGAATCACTTGGATGCCGCACAACACGCAGAATTAGTGATTGAGGCCATCGTAGAGAATTTAACGGTTAAGCATGAGGTATTCAAGGCCTTGGAGGCTCTAGTTTCTCCAGCGTGTATCCTTGCATCGAATACTTCCTCGCTTTCTATTGCATCGATTTCGAGTGCCTTAAAACAACCGGAACGTTTTCTAGGAATCCACTTTTTTAATCCTGCCACCTTGATGCCTTTGGTGGAAATTATTCCAAGTGTTTTAACTCACGAAGCAGTGGTTGTGCAGGCGCAAGAGATCATTCTAGCCATGGGTAAAACCGTGGCCCTTTGCAAAGACACCCCTGGATTTATTGTAAATCGAGTGGCAAGACCATTTTATGGAGAAGCGTTAAGAATCTATGAAGAGGGATTGGCAGATTTTGTAACCATTGATTATGCAATGACTTCCATTGGGGGCTTTAAAATGGGACCCTTTGAATTGATGGATTATATCGGAAATGATGTGAATTATACGGTCACGGAAACGGTGTTCGAAGCGTTTTACTATGATCCTCGGTTTAAACCTTCCTTTACTCAAAAACGATTAAAAGAAGCCGGCCTTTATGGCCGTAAAACGGGACGTGGGTTTTATGATTATTCGATGGATCGGGGTAATCCAACACCCGACGAAGCCTTGCATCAGGTGATTTTTAAGCGCATTATTGCGATGTTAATCAATGAAGCATACGATGCGGTGCTCATGCAGGTAGCCTCCCCAAGTGATGTGGATTTAGCCATGATGAAAGGGGTAAACTATCCGAAGGGATTGCTGGCTTGGTCCGAAGAAATTGGTCCTTCCGAAATCTTGGCGCAATTGAATTCCTTGTATGAACGATACGGCGAAGACCGGTATCGACCAAACGCCCTATTGAAAGATCGAGTGAATGCTGGAAAACCACTTTGGTAAGGCGCTGTAAAATTCAACGGAATTCCCTATTTTTGCACAAAACAAATCTATAAATGGCATATTTATTTACCTCAGAGTCGGTGTCAGAAGGGCACCCAGATAAAGTAGCAGATCAAATTTCTGATGCGTTGATTGATCATTTCATGGCGTTCGACCCAACGTCTAAAGTGGCGTGTGAAACCTTAGTAACTACCGGTCAAGTGGTATTGGCGGGAGAGGTTAAAACCACCGTTTACTTAGATGTTCAGAAAATTGCACGTGAAACGATTAAAAAGATCGGGTATACGAAATCTGAGTATATGTTTGATGCAAATTCTTGTGGTATTTTCTCTGCCATTCATGAGCAATCTTCCGACATCAACCAAGGTGTTGAACGTACCAACCCTGAAGATCAAGGCGCGGGTGACCAAGGAATGATGTTTGGTTATGCCACCAAAGAAACCGATAACTACATGCCTTTGGCCTTAGATATCGCACACAAAATCTTACAAGAACTTTCTTTAATTCGTAACAACGAACCGCAACTTATTCCGTATTTACGTCCGGATGCAAAGTCGCAAGTTACCATCGAATACAGCGATGACAATGTGCCTCAACGCATTGATACCATCGTAGTTTCAACGCAACATGACGATTTTGATGAGGAAACTACCATGTTGGCGAAAATTAAAAAAGACATCATTGATATCGTAATTCCACGTGTAAAAGCAAAAATGAAGCCTGCGCTTCAAAGCTTATTTAACGATCAAATCACGTATCATATTAACCCAACCGGAAAGTTTGTAATCGGTGGACCGCACGGAGATACCGGCTTAACCGGAAGAAAAATCATTGTGGACACCTACGGTGGAAAAGGCGCACACGGAGGGGGAGCATTTTCAGGAAAAGATCCATCTAAAGTAGACCGTTCAGCAGCCTATGCTACCCGTCACATTGCGAAAAATATGGTAGCCGCCGGATTGTGCGATGAGGTGTTAGTGCAAGTGTCTTATGCAATTGGTGTAGCTGAACCGTGTGGTATTTACGTGAACACCTACGGTACTGCTAAAGTAGACATGTCTGACGGAGAAATTGCTAAGAAAATTGAAGGGATTTTCGACATGCGTCCATACTACATTGAGCAGCGACTAAAACTAAGAAACCCGATTTATTCAGAAACCGCTTCTTATGGTCACATGGGACGTGATTATGAAAAGAAAATCAAGGTATTTGAAGCACCGAACGGTGAAAAGAAATCCATTGAAGTGGAATTATTTACCTGGGAAAATCTAGATTACGTAGACCGAATCAAAGCGGCATACAACCTCTAACCCGTGGCTAGTCCATTTCGTACCATTTGGCCGACCGCAGATCGGTATGTGGAAGTAATTGATCAACGGTTTTTACCCCACGAATGGGTGGTGGTAAGACTGCATACCTATCAAGAGGCGGAAACTGCCATAAAAGACATGATTGTTCGCGGTGCCCCCTTAATTGGAGCCACAGCAGCCTACGGAATTTATTTAGCGGCTCGCACCTGTATTGAAGAAAATCACGACCTAACTTTTATGGATCAGGCTTTTGAGGCCTTGGCCAATTCACGTCCGACGGCCGTAAACCTATTCTGGGCCTTGAATCGAATGAAAGTTCGCTTAGATGGCGCCGAGAATTTAGTACAAACAGCTTGGGAGGAAGCCCATGCCATTGTGGAGCAAGACGTAGAAACCTGCCGCAACATTGGGGTGCATGGCTTACCCATCATAGAAGCCCTTGCCGCTAAAAAGCCAGGTCAACGGATTAACATATTAACCCACTGCAACGCAGGCATGTTGGGCTGTATTGAATGGGGTACGGTTACCTCTCCGATTTACCAGGCGAAACAAAAAGGACTTGACGTTCATGTGTATGTGGACGAAACACGACCGCGCAATCAAGGTGCCAACTTAACGGCCTATGAACTCACACGGCACGGGATTCCGCACACCTTAATCGTGGACAATGCAGGCGGGCATTTGATGCAACACGGCATGGTGGACATGGTCATTGTAGGAACCGACCGTACGACGCGGCATGGCGATGTAGCCAATAAAATAGGAACCTACCTGAAAGCCTTAGCAGCGCACGATAATAAGATCCCGTTTTATGTAGCCTTACCGTCGACCACCTTGGATCTATCGGTGCGGGATGGATTGAAAGAAATTCCGATTGAAGAACGAAACCAAGACGAGGTGCGCTATGTGATTGGCAAGAGTGCTGCGGGAGCTATTGAACCTGTATTAATTTGTCCAGAAACTACGCAAGCCGTGAACCACGGCTTTGATGTTACCCCAGCTCGTTTGGTTACGGGCTTAATCACTGAACGCGGCGTTTGCGCGCCCAACGAAGCAGCCATCATGGCAATGTTCGGGGATTTGGAGAAATAGTTTTGGATGCTTACCTTACTAAAAAAATCAGGTGTTTTGTGGATGGAACACTAAATCCTAATTCTGGATTATAGCTGGTGGTAATCAATTTCATTACCGTTACAGGAGCATTCGGATTGGCTTTTCGATAGGTATGCACGATGTCAAGCTTGGAAATTTTCTCCCAGAGGTGAGGGTAATTCGGATTTCCCGGGTTTCCAAAGGCTTGAATTGCAGACGTATCTAAGGGATATGAAACGGGCAGTTGCTGAAGTTTGGTAGGATCAATCACCGGGGTATTCCATTGGATGGTATTGGCGATAAGCTG
The DNA here is from genome assembly GCA_040383285.1 of Crocinitomicaceae bacterium. Taxonomy (GTDB): domain Bacteria; phylum Bacteroidota; class Bacteroidia; order Flavobacteriales_D; family Crocinitomicaceae; genus UBA952. The sequence continues at coordinate 7,725 of JBEIDV010000004.1, forward strand.
GAAAATCGGGACAGGGTTTGGTAAAACCCGTAAGTTCGTTACGTCGCCTTGGGGACCCAGGTAGGATTCAAAGCTTAAGGGTAAAGAATCGTTGTTTAATGCGGTATAGGCTAAATCATATTCGTAGGCCTCTTCGAAGTGTTCGCCCAACTGCAGGACTAGTAGGTTTCCTTTAGATGAATAATAGGATGATGACGGACAAGGGGAAGTTTTCTTACAAGCCAACATGCTTAAACTGAGCAGAAGTAATAGGTAAATGGATTTCATTTTCACGATCTCACGTTTAAAGGTTACAATAAACTAAACGCAGGTCAAATTATGGAGGGGTGGTGCAGAGCAATTAACGATTTATTAAATCTTAATTTCCATCAAAGGCAATTGAAGCTTTTGTGGCAACCACCTCCGCACCCTCCGCCTAGGCGGAGATATGTCCTTCGGACTACTCAGGGTGCTGTTAAGAAAATAACTTCGGAATCCACCTCCGCCAAGCTTCGGAGGTAAATCTTGAAAGCTTCGGTTTCTATTTTCAAAGAGCTACTGTTTTACTACAAAGTCATGCCAATACTTAAATGTACAGCATAACCGCCGGGGTTAATTTTTGGGCCATTGTTAAGTTTTGCATTATCCATACTCCATTTTGTGGTAGTTAGCGGTAAATAGTATGCTGCTCGTGCTCCTAAAATAAGCTGTGTTGTAGATTTCTTAAAAGAAATGTAATAATTGATGTGGGTAGTTCCATTTAAGTTGTAGTTAAATGTGTTCATTTCATGTTGATTGGCAGTTCCTGATAAATAGGAAGCCACGGAATTATCGTTTGTTAGATTTTCAAACACTTTTACTCGCGAATTATTAAAAATAAGTCCGACTGTTGAAAACATTTTTAATTTTTTACGATCCATGTATCGGTACCCAAATAATGAGAAGCCATAACTTATATTTCTCATATTGGATGTTAATGAATCATTTTTTGACTGTAAATTGTAATAGAATAGTTCTTGCTCTGTAACGATATCCTTTTTACTGAATTGCACATAAGAGAATCCGGCCGAATAACTGATGGTTTTTAGCATTGGAAATCCTGCGGCGACAATGAGGTCATTGAGCGGTTGAATGGAGGGTGAATGCGCCCCAATGTTCCAATAAATCTCGCTTCCGGATTCTTTTGGCACATCAGTTTGAGCTAGAACATTAAAGCCTGCAATTAATGAAAAGTAGAAGAATATTTTTTTCATTTTTTATGTATTAGATGGTTATACAACCAAATATAGAGATTATTCTCCAAAAATCTTTGAAGCAAAACCTCCCAAGGCTATGCCTGTTGATACTGCTGTTAGTGGACCCGCTGCACTTCCAACTCCTGCCCCGACAACAAAACCAATCAAATCTGCCCATTTTATTTTATATAAATTCCCAGTGGCATTTAGATCAAAGGCAATTTGATGGTAAGGATCATCACTATTGTTCAAAGCAAAATCCCAAAAATAGTTTGAATAAAGTCCAACATTTGCTGCGCCAAGAACAGATATTTTATCATTTTGTGTAAGGGATGGATTTAGACTATGTTTATTTATGAATGAGTTTAATCTGAACGAAACATCAATTGAATTTTCAAAATTTTTGATAATGAATAATATGGTATCAACTAATTCATAGATTGTAGGTGAAATTATTCCTTGACTTTGTAAATCTTTCAGATATAAGTTCAGCGAAGATTTAATGTTCACACCATATGAATTTGCATCTGAAAACGAAATAAAATTCGCGCCCGGAAGATTGACTGTATTTAACTCCTTTGTTGTTTCAGTAGTCATAAATTGCCAAATTTGTTCATGGGTTCCGATCAAATCGGGAAATGTTTCGCCATAAAGAGTTAGCAGATTGTTATGGATAGCACCAAAACTCTGAGTGTAATTCAAGATATTTGATGTGGAAGTGGGTTGTTGCATCGTATCAGAACAATGACAAGCTACACAAGTTACAGATGGCAAAAGATTATTCATATTATCACTAAATTTTGATTCGGCGCTAAATTAATGAATGAGGTCAAAGAAATATTTCATTGTAAAATGGCTGAACGATACTGAATCAAGTTAATATCAAATGTTTACTGAAGTTTGGCTCGACAATGCCATTAATAAAATAGTACATATACCAAAATTCTTAGTACATGTACTAAAAATGAAAAACGAGATCAGTGTTGCAAAGTACTCCAAGAAACGAAGCTATTCATCACCTCGCGCCAAGCTTCGGTGGTAAATCTTTGATGTTTCGGTTTCAGAACCGAACGGTGCAACCATCATTGTTGTTTTCAATGAGCGACGGTTTTACTAGCAAGAGAGACGAACTAAGGCTTGGGAACCATTTCCTCTACTTTTTTACCGCACCCTCCGCCTAGGCGGAGATACGCTCGCAAAAGCGAGCACTCAGGGTGCGTAGCAAAAAGCCAGGTCGAATTGTCCAACAACTACTTCTTTAGCCATTTTGCCTTGTGGAGCCATGTAGACAGTATCTGTTATCTTATTGATTATTTTCGGATGGTAGCGATAGCATGTGAAAATCATTGGGAAGCTTTTTTCATTAAATGAAAATGTACCCTGTTTGTTGCTCAGTCCAATCAATTCTTGATTTGAATTGTAGATAGCCACGTGTTCGAGTGGAGATCGGTTCAATGAATCCACGATTGTAAGAATGGATTGTGTAAAGGCAAAAAAAGGCAAGAGTAGAATGATCGATAAATATGTTTTCATATGCTCCCGAGTATGAGAGTGTTTTAAAAGTTCACTACTCAATCACCACTCGTTTTTTTACCGATAAAGCTTCATTTTCAAGGATGATTATATAAACCCCTGAACTTAAGTTTTGAAGATCAATCTGGAAAAATTCAGTGTTAAAGGAATTTCTATACACTTCTTTTCCTTTTGCATCCAATACTTTACAAAGGTGTTTTGATAAGGTTTCGGTATTAATGGTGAACAATCCATTTGAAGGATTTGGCATTGCCGTGAAATAGTCAGATTTATCCATTTCTGTAAGACCAACATTCAAATCTCCTGTTGAACAGTTAAAAAATTCACTTTGAATAGTTGTATTGTCGCCTAATTGATTCATGTAATTTGAGCCCGTAGCGCAAATAGAAAAATTTGGATATTGTAATCCAAGACTATGCGTCCCAAAAACTGATCCTCCACTTACAGCACCTGCAGCACCTGAAATATAGTTCCAATTGGTTCCTAATCCAACTTCTTGTATGGGATAATATTGGTCGTTCGTAGTTCCAATTCCAAGTTGTCCATTCATATTGAAACCCCATCCAAATAATTCACCATTTGTGTTAATTGCAAATCCAAAGGTTGAACCTGCTTCGATTAACGTCCAATTATCGTTAACACCAATTTGCACCGGATATAAACTTGTCGTTGTATTACCAATGCCAAGCTGACCATTTCCATTGAAACCCCAAGACCAAATTGTTCCATCTGCTTTCCTTGCTAAAGAAAATTGAAAACCTGCCGAAACTGAAGTCCATTCATGATTTTGCCCTATTTGAATGGGTACATTGCTTTGAATCGTTGTGCTATCACCAAGTTCGCCGGTAAAATTATATCCAAATGCCCAAAGGGTACTGTCTGCTTTTAAGACCAAGGTATGAACCCCTCCACAAGATGCTGTAAGCCAATCATGAAGGTTGCCAATTTGAACGGGAGAGCTTTGATTGGTAGTGTTTCCTATCCCCAATTGACCGTATGTATTGAAGCCCCAAGCCCAAAGAGTACTATCTTCTTTGATTCCAATAGAATGCCCTTGCCCGGCATGAACTTCTTTCCAGTTTGATTCATTGCCAACTTGATATGGCGAAGTTTTTTGAGTCAAATTTCCGATTCCTAATTGTCCAACACCGTTACTTCCCCAAGCCCATAATGTTCCATCATTTTTAACCGCCAGCGTATGCGCAGCCCCTACTGATACTTGTTTCCAATCGGAATCTACCCCAATTTGAAATGGAACCGTTCTGTTTACAGTATTACCCAAGCCTAATTGACCATTAGAGTTTCTTCCCCAACTCCAAAGGGTGCTGTCTGATTTCAAGGCCACAGAAAATTCGGTGCCTGCTTCTACCTTTAGCCAAGAATCTTGAGCCTTCGCCGTTGGAATAAAAACAACTGCAAATAGGAACTGAATTATTAAGTAAAATTTTCTCATGGTATTAATTTATAAAGGTTGGCAACGTGTAGCAAAGGAAAAGGTTTACGTAAATTTAGCATTTATTAAAATTACCAGTATATGTTCGTTTGTTAAAAAATCCACCTTCGTCGTCGAGCAAACACGAAACATTGTTGTGATCTAAGGACAGGTAAGAACTTTGTTGCGCCCAGGTGGAGCAAGCAAGAAGGGCAGATAAAATAGTGGATAGAATTTTCATGGCATACGTTTAAGGGGGTACTTCAAACTAAACGCAGGTCAAATTGTGGAGGGGTAGTGCAGAGCAAATAACGATTTATTTAATCTTAATTTCCATCAAAGGCAATTGAAGTTTTGTGGCAAATATTTACGCACCCTTCGATATGTCCTTTGGACTACTCAGGGTGCGTACCAAAAAGCTCGGTGGGCGCGCCACTCCTGAAAACTGACCGTTTCGGTGATCCTTCGCCGCGGCGTAGGCTTCCTCTAGGTACGGGTTTAATCCCGCACCTAGAGGAATTTAAAGTCTTCAGGTAATCAACTTCGCAACCGGATACACCCTGGGAAATACTAATGATATTATCAGTTGGAGATATTTGCTTCTACCTCGCGAAGTAAATCCCTCACAGAATCCGCATGGAGTTGGGTGAAAGCAAACCACTTTTTACCGAGGTCTTTGAGGGAGGCTCCAAGGTGATACACATGGGTTTTGTCAATGATCAAAAATCGGTCGTGGCTTTTTGAAAAGGGAATTACTTCGAAGTTGTTGTATTGTTGGTTGGCTTTTTTTAGGTCCAATGCTAATTGCTTGCTAGCATTGTTTTCACCTGCAATAGAAGTTTTAGTGAGGATATAAACCCGAACATCGGGCTGTTTTTTCGCCAATTGGGTAAAGGTTTGTTCATAGATGTAGTTATCGATTAGCACGATGTGCTGTTTGGCAGATCGTATGATACGAGAGGTAAGTTCATACGCATCGAAAACTTGTCCGTCTAGAAATAAACCTTGGGCTGGAAGTTGTTTATTTTCCATGGCACTGAAAAGTTGTTCAAATTTTTGATCATTGATCCGCTGTTTTTGTTCGATGTGCTCAACTCGTTGAAATATACCTTGTTGGTTAAATTGTGTCTTTCGCAACGCAACAAAAACATTCATGATTTCAATACTAACGTTAATTGCTGTGGCACTTCTTAGAACTGCCGAAAGCATCGCAACTCCTTGTTCCGTAAATGCATATGGATTACTGGAACTGTACTTAAGGTGATGGAAGCGGTCGCAATTTGCGACCAGTTCTGTTTTTTCATCAGTCGTCAATTGAAACCTAAATTGCTCTGGAAAACGACTGATGTTTCGCTTTACTTGTTCATTCAGCCGTTTCACATGGACCTCATACAATTGTGCTAAATCGTGATCAATCATAACGTGCAGCTGACGAACCATGAAAATTTGCTGTTCTATTTGGAACGTTATAATGTGTGGTAATTGGCTCATTGTTGGGAGTTTTATTTGGAATAAAAGAGGAAACGTAGGGTTTATTGGGTTTATTTTCTTTTGCTTTACTTCGGGTGAAGCACTGAGATTTACTTGAAAACGTATTCGTTATTTTAAACAGAAGCTCAGTTCTCCTCTTTCGCTTGGGCTAAAGCTTTAGCGAAGGCGCAGAGGGGAGATTGGGAGGGGAAATTCCTTCTTATAACGCCATTCTAGGCCAACATTTAATCCCATTAAAAATCTGTTTACTGGGAAAGGTGGATGCCATTGTGGAGAGGAATTATTAAACGCTAATTGGTCTAATTGGATTTTGTAATCGGCAAAAACACAAGTATAAATGCAGAATATTGAATTTAATTTTCTTTCAAATTGTAGACCTAACCTAAGGGAACTACCCGAATTGTAATTGACAGGCTTTTCATTTTCTATAGAAGGAGTACCGTCATTGAAATAAATTGTCGAAGAATAATTACTTGGAATATTGAAAATAATACCCGTTGAAATAAAAAGTATGTTTTTATTCATTGTAGGCAGCATGTTAAAACCAAACAGAAGCGGAACGTTATAATAATAGATTTTATATGTCACCTTGTCCGTATTACCTAAATTTCCAAACAACTCATAATACTTATTTGTGTTATAATAAATACCCGTTGATAATTTAAATCGCTTAATATTTCCAGAAATTAATAAACCTGCCCCGCAATTAAGCTGATTTTTGTATTCAGTAAAATAATACGGTGAGGTAAGAAATAATTCTGATGTAAGAAATTGACCATTTCTACTTTGCTGACCAAAACAGTACAATGTTATGGCTGAAATAAATATCAAAGGAATCCTTATCATTTTGGACATCAATTAAGTATTTTCGTAATTGGTTTTGCCTACCTTATTACAACCACCCTTTGCTGTATAATATTCTCTTCCTTAGCAGCTCTTACCAAATAAATAGAACTTCCTAATTCACTTAAATCTATGATATAACCTTGGTTCATTTTAACGTTTAAAGCGCTTTTCACAATGCGCCCGTTTAAATCCATAATTTCCAAAGAATACAAATCAGGTGAATCAAGCCAAATTTCAAATTGCCCTTGATTTGGATTGGGGAAAATCACCAAATTACTGGATTCATATTGCTCAGGGATCACAAGGTACTCAGAACTTTTGTGAATAGTATCATTGCATGCAATTGTAGTTGTGTTAATAGAATAGTTACCGGGAAGGGTATATTCATGCATTATATTTTGATTGCCAGAGGCATACACGGTATCACTTGAATTATCTCCCCAATCAACAATTGTATAGTCGTAATAAGAAGAATAATTTGTCAAAGAAAGTACATTCTCTCCACTGCTGCTCAATACAATTGAATCTTTGGGGTGCTCAAAATAACCCAAGCAATTCGTGCGCATGAGCCAGCCGTCTTGGGTGTTGTTTGGAGAATCAGGAAAAACGAATCCAGATATTAAGAGGTCACCGTTTTCTAATTCCTTGATATCTGTGAGATAATTGTCATTATTCCTAAGTTTTAATATCCTTGTCCAAAGACTATCACCATTTTGATTCATTTTAAAAATCCTTGCGATAGGGTAATCTACAGGAGAATCATTCTCATAAGTAGTGCCCCCCATTACTATTGACCCATCCGATAGCTCAATGGAGTGCGATAAATCACTTTGAGCATGGGGAGTGACCAAGCGAAATAGTGATTTTTCCCAAACCAGCTCCCCAACGCTATTTAATCGCATTATAAAAGATTCGTATTTGTTGGAAGCATACTCTCTACAACCGCTTACATGTATTTCATTATTCGAAATGGAAATTGCATTGCCACCATCGTAATAAGGTCCACCGAAGGTTTTTTCCCAAACAATATTTCCATCGTGGTCAACACAAATTAACCATAGATCAATCTCATTAAATAAATGATCTTTATTACCAGCTGAAATTAAAAAGTTATCGAGATGAGGCACAATTTTAATCGCTCCGTCATAAGTAGAATAATTAAAAGTTTTTTCCCAGAGTATATTTCCGTTTTGATCTATTTTTACCAACAAACCATCTCGATTCCCAAGGGTCGTTATTTTACTTCCAGTAATTAAAAAATTACCATCATTCGTGGGCAAAATACATTCGAATTCTGACCAATACAATTGCTCAAAATATACAGAGTCGAGGAGTATATTTCCATCTAACGTGAACTTCAAAAAATTGGAATATGCCTTATTGTTCTTATAATATGCTCCACATGAAAAAAGCATATTATTAATGATGTGAATATTATTAGCGATTCCACCATAAATATCAATGGTATCTCTGCCATATCTAAAACTTCGAATAGTGTCACCATTTTGATTATTGATAAAAGTGTAAGTGTTAGACCGTTTACCATTTGCATCACGTAAAAATCCGGTAAGTATTGACGTATCTTGATTTAAAATAAAGAGGTCTTCATTTGCATTAATTGAATTTTCAATATCAATGGTTTTATTATAATAATTTGACTGTGCTTGTGAAAAAGCACTAACCCAGATATAGAGCAGTAATATACAATTTTTAAGCATTTATTTTGAAACTATTATTCGTTCAGTCAATCTAACCTCAGTTTCATCAATAAGGGTTTTAATCTTCAAAAGGTAAATCCCATGATCCAAATCAGACAAATCAATAGTTACTGAGCTGGTTGCTGATTGACTTTCGTAGAGTAATCGTCCCTCCAAATTGAAAACCAAAATTGAATTAATTACTGCTGTACTTTCGGAGATAATTAAATCAAATACCCCTGTAGAAGGATTGGGATAAACACTCATAGAAACGGATTCTTCCGGCAAAGGAACCCATTTCTCTTGTTGAATTGGCTGCGTAAGTATTTTTGTCCCATCGAAATCGTAGGCATCAACATAGGGATGATTTTTATTTATAAAGTTTATAATGGAGGAAGCATAACCGGACATGGAATTTCGTTGATCAACTGTGTTTTTTATTTCCTGAAGTTCAGAGGGTGTCAGGCTAAAAAAACCACCGGCACTGTTTGAAATCGGTAATAGCAATGAATAAAAATCATAAAATGCCTGAAGTTCATTTGCTTCCTCGAGCTTACTTGCTTGAATGGTTGAAATATAAGTTAAAATTTCTGACAAGTAATTCTGAGCGGAACTTTGATCCATTTGAATTAGAATAGGAACCATTAATTTCTTCTCTTCTATACTTAATCGCTCTGTAAGGGCGAATGAAACACTATCTAGATAATTTGAATCCAGATATACTTTTAATAAATCATTCGATGCCAAACGCAATTCATTTTCGTAATGATGGATCACTTTATCCAGACGATCTAAAGGACTTTCCCCGTAGGCAATGGCCATTAATTGATTTTTAATGGTATTTGACAGGGTTGAATTGACAATTCCGGTGCTAACCTCCGGTTTAAATGCCGCATTATCTTCCAGGATTTGTTTTTTTATGACCCCGGGCATGTTTTTATTGATGACAGCTAACTGATTTTGTGGGCTTAAATAGGGTTCTATGCTGTCAAGTTCTGATTTTAGTAAGCTTGGGTTCGTACTGTTCGTGATTAATTGTTGAATAGCAGAGGTGTTTCCGGCATCCACCTTATTAATAAGCCTGGCAATAGCATTTTTATTTTGATCAATTCTGATTTTGTGCACAGGTGATCCAATTGAGGTAAGGGTTGTAGGACAAGCTTCAGATATTTCGGTTGTATTAGCAGTGCATTCAGTACCAAGTATATTTCCGTATAGGCACGCAGTATTGAAACCGCAATTTATTGTTGGGTAAGAATTATATTCAAAACTCGACAAACTTGAATTCTTTAATTGATTCATATTGGAGTTGTTACAAAGCCCATTAAAGATATTCGCTTGTGGTAATTGAGGATCCGGATTTACTACTCCTGTATTACATGCACCTTGGTTCGCCAGAACACCATTGGCGACATGAATGTCAGCCAAGCCATAATTGGAGTATTTGGTAAATGTGTTGCAATCAATATTCAAATGCGTGTTAGAACCGGCTGTTTGCGTACCAATGCTAAGTCCTGTGTAATCATTCAAGAAATTAGATAAACCAGTACCACTTACATCGCTGTTGTTGATGAATACGCCGATACTTCTGCCGGAGGCGTCGTATAATCCAAGAAAGTTGTTATTCTCAATTTTAGTTACAGAAGAGGCATTAGCATAGATTCCAAATGCATATTTGGTTTCACCGGGAACGAAAGAAAATGGCACATGGAAATCAGATCGAATTATTTCACCAAATTGAGCGCCTTCAATTCTTATTCCATATAGGTTATTATTGAAAAGTGCTCTGTCTATGGTAAATGAAGCATGGTTTGTACCTGACGTAATAATACCTGTATACAAATTATTGAATTCATTTTTGAATTGGTTACTTTCCGGACAGCTGGTCAGATAGAGCAGGGAATCATTGCAAAAAGGCAGGATATTGAAAGAGGCATCCAGCGTTACAAGACCAATTCCTCGGTCTATCTCAGGTACATTGAGCCGTAAATTTTCAAATTTATTACCTTGAATACGAATATTTCTTGTGTTCCACATGGTGATATGCGCATACGGATTGATAACTGTTCCTCCATCTCCGAAATTACTATCGGTAGTAAATGTACAATTGGAAATACCGCCTAAATCGTTTACAGGATTTCCTTGAATATTTACGGGTAAATACTTCATGAATTCAAAGGATCTGTAATTATTTGTAAATTGACAATTAGATGCTGTTACAATTCCTCCTCCAGTTCTGCTCCAATTTATTGAGAAATCTTCGTTTCTTCCAACAGTTGAAACGGCATTTCTCGCATTTGCAATAATACTGTTTTTAATTGAAAGATATCCCTGATTTGAATTCGGTATTTGTCTTTTATTTGGATCCCCCTGAACTTCTATCCCATCCCACATTGATCCTTCACAAGATTGAAGAGAAGTTAAAGTTGCGTTGTTTATTATCAATTTACCTCCGGGTTCTACCACAATTCTTGTGTCAATGTTTACTCTTTTGGAATCAGCAAACTCAATTGTGCAATTGGAAATTGTTAATGTTTTACCACTAGGGATTAGCACTTTCCCAATTAATTTTGCATTGGTATTCCATGTTTGATTTCCAACAACGGTAATGATGTTGTCGGAGATGTCTTTAATCTCATAATTTGTTAATGTTTGGCAATCACTAAAAACTTTAACAAAAAGAAAATCGTCAACATTGTGACTAGAATTACCAACGGCGACAAGGCTGCCGTCAGCCCCTTCTGCTATTCGATACATACATTCTTGTTTTTTAAAATCTCCCGGATGAAGTTGTGGGGAAATATCATCAGAATCAAATTGTGTTTCCCATAACAGACTTAAATTAGCGTTGAATTTCGCTATATAAGTATCAGTGTTCCAGACTCCATTTAACATACCTGGTAGTCCATCCCATGTAAAGCAACCTTGTCCTGCTGAAAATCCAGCTTGATTAAAAAAGTCTGGCATTATTGTGTTGTATGGCGGATTGCTCCAATTCGGAATAATGTCTATTCCATTACTATCTTTTGTTCTTTTTGAACTCACAACAGCATATCCACCATTCGCCAATTTTGTAAGACCAACTTTCATATCAAAGGCACGCACCTCTCCAAATTCAGTCAAATTCATTACATTTCCAGATGCATTAAATTTCACAATGGCTCCAATCCCATTGTTTTCGTGAGCACCTCCATACCAGCAAGCATCGCTTTCATTAATTGATGCTGATACAACTGACCCATCGGGATTCGCAATGACATCTTGAAGCATGTATGATTTAATTGGATTCGGGGCAAATCTTTTCGGATTACTTAATCCCCAGGTTGTACCCCATGAGGCCGAAAGATTTAAATCTATTTCATTTATTTTTAATAAGAATCCAGGTCTTGTTTCCCCACCAGGAATCGGCCCCATTGAATCGGTAATTAATTGGCCTGTTATGAAACAGTCGCCACCCTCACAATCCATGGCTCTTACCCATGCTTGATAAGAATCATCGGCAGGTCCGTGTGTTGCTTTGACTTGCAGCATTCCATTTAAGTCTAAGCGCATTAAAAATATGCGATTCAAAGTTGTTGCTGAATTGTAGTTACTACCCATAACAACGTAACCGTCTTGGTTCTGATTAACATCGATGTCTAATCCGTACAGTTTTTGATTATAGAAATTCAGTGAATTTAATTCGAATTCAGAAGCATTGGTTGCAGGAATCAAATCAGCGATACCGTATATATAATTCCATTCAATTTGGCCATTAACATCGAATTTCACAACATTAATTCTGGTACGTTCGCCATATGCATATGAATTAGCTGTACCGATTGGGTTAATGAGTGATGTTATTGGGGTATTTGCAGTTGCTGTAGGATTATAAATAAATGGAACATTATCATGTTTGTAGGCTGCAACTGTTTCGCCAACCGCTACAAAACCTCCGTCTGGAGTATTAATTAAACTTAAAAGCGGACCACCTAGATTAATATGTTTACACCATAATGGATTGCCATTTAAATCGTAACGACCTATGTGTTGTTCATAAAAAGCAATGTATTCCCCTTCTATTGTCCTTCTATCGCAAGGGTCATTGGGAGGAATAGTCGACATATCAATAAATCCTTTTGGGACGAGTCCAGACTCATCTATATAATAGTTTTTGGGTGCTGTGAATCCACAGGTCATGTATCCTGTATGTATTCCACCTTCATAAATTGGTTTAACATCATACCACCAATCTTCACCGCTATTTTCTTGATCTGTTTGGTTTGGATTAATCGAACCTGTTCCAAAAATTTGTGGACCCATCGGCTCGTCTTTTGGCCAGTGGATATTTCGCTTCGCAATTCCAGGTGGTAACATCTGAGAAATAAACATGGAATTACAAAAAATTAAAAACGTAACACTACACCACAAACGAGTAATTGTTTCCATAGAAAGATGAATTAAATTTTTTATAAATTTCAACCGAAAATCGCAGAGGAATATTTGTGAAATTTGTCCAATGCCAATGAATAATAACGAGCTTGAATACAAATCATTGATGTGGCATACGTTTTAATGAGTCAAAGAAAAAATGAACAGATTCTGTTTTATAGTATAAATACTATTTCTTTTAGTACATGTACTATTTTTTAGGGTGGTGGATAAAGTACACTGCGTTATTTTTGTGTGTTTTACCGTTTGATCGCGCTTAAAACGCCGAAGTTGTGTATCTATGTACTGTCTACATTTGATAAACTTTTAAATTTTGAATTATGGCATTTAATGGAGATGAGGGGTCCGTAGTTACCCTCGCAGAAGCTTCCGGTTGGACAGCAAACTACAGAAGAACCATTCCCGCAGGAGAGATCATTTCGCAGTTTGTCGGACGTAATAAGCTTATGGAAATCTTGAATCAAGACGATTGCATGGGAGTGAGAATTTACTACGGCATTGGCGATGATGAGAAAAAGAACTTAATTATAGTGGGTGCTAAGGCCGATGAAAATGACATGGAACAAGGCGTTATTGTTGAAAGGATGATTCCGTGTCCACCAAAATGCCCTCGAAAAAATCCATTAAATAGTTAATGTTAGATTTAATTCTTGAGTTATTTATTTATGCAGCAATCTTAAGTTCTGTTTTGCCGATAATTGCTGCTATTAAGTTTAGAAGTGGGCTTGTTAAAGTAAGCAGGCCCATTTTTGTGTTGGTTTTTTCAGATTTTCTTTTTGTCCTTCTTGAAATCGTGTTTGCTTTTTGGAGAAGTAATGCCAATCCAATTCAACACGTTTCTGTTTTTATTTCAACAATTATCATATTTAGCTATTACTATTCTATAAAATTCCACAGAAAGGTCCTCTTATTTCTTTTTACTTTGGCTTGCTTATTTTTTGTTTATGAAACATTTATTTCCAATCGGATAATGGATAATAACACATTAATGTCTGTCTTTTCCAATGTGTCGATTAGTTTAATTTCTTTTTTTCATCTTTTCCAATTATTCAGGTATGATGATAAGAATGTTTTGGAGTTTAAATTTCTATTTTACGTATCAACTGCCTTTTTCATTTTTAATTCATCCTCATTTTATGTAAATTTATTTGATTCGCACATTAGAACCGATGTGGGGTATTTACTTGCGATTATTTATCCTGTTTTCTCTATCCTAATTGTCGTGCAAAATGTTTTTATATCCAAAGCAATATGGACATTAAAGAGAGTTTGATCCTAATTTTATCGGGGATTTTCTTTACGTGCACCCTTTCAGTTGGGATTGTCTTTATTTTGATATTTTTTAAGAAAAAGACAACCTATTTGCAGTCAATTTATGAAATAGAACTCAAAAACAAGGAGTTGGAAATGATGAACGCGGTTGTACAGGCTCAAGAAACCGAACGCACCAACATTGCCAGGAACTTACACGATGAGGTAGGAGCAATTTTAGCCATGGCTCAACGGAATTTGAGTGTATCGCTCGATAAAATGACAGGAGACGACGTGTTGCGTGACGATATTGAATTCACCTTGGATGTGCTTGATCAATCCGTGGATAAAATACGCGCCATTTCACACGGCATGTTGCCACACTTTTTGGTGAAATTTGGCCTTCTAAAAGCCCTTCAACGCTTGATGGAACAAACGGAAAAATCCCTTGGGAATTCTTGTTCGTTTAACTCATCGGTTTCAGAAGATTTATCCCTGGAACAGCGTCAAGAAATTCATTTTTACTGCATTGCAACAGAGCTCATTAATAACCTGATGAAACATGCGCGCCCGCAATTCATCAACTTAAAGCTCGATGCCAGAGAAAACCACTTGATCTTGCATATTCAACACGATGGGGTGGCCATTAGTCAGGCAGATTACGAATATCTACTACATCATGGCAATGGTATGGGATTGGAATCCATATCTCATCGCTTGCGAATTATTACCGGTGAATTGCAATACCAACGCCAAACAAAGGGAGGAACCATCGAAATCTCCATGCCCTTGAAAATGAAGATAGCACCTAACAATCATGAAGAAATCAGCATTCCGCTTACCTAACCATACGGTTCGCGTTGCCGTAGTGGAAGACCACACCATTGTGCGGCAGGCACTCGTATTTATGCTTAAAAAGGAACCTCAAGTTATCGTCGCTTTTCACGCCGAGAACGGAAGAGAATTCTTGGATCAACTGCCCAATCACGAAGTAGATGTCGTATTGCTGGATTTGGATTTACCCGTCATGGATGGTCGGGAAACCTTGCAACGACTTCAGCTTGATTTCCCTCAAGTGAAAGCCATCATGTTGAGCATGCACGAAGATCCGTGGATTGTATCGGAGCTCATCCATGAAGGAGCCAAGAGCTTTTTGAAAAAGAATTGTTCATTCGATGCGTTGATGGATGCTTTATTCGATGTGAAATTCAAGGGAAGCCATACCACAGAACTGGTCGAACAGGCTATGTTTTCAAAGAACGATGAACGCATCCGTGGTGAATCTAATTTGTTGAGATACGAATTCACTTCTCGGGAACAATTGGTTTTGAAACAAATCTGCGATGGAAAAACCAGCGAACAAATCGCCGAGCGCATGCATTTGTCCAAAAAGTCGATCGATGCCATTCGCTCGGCTTTACTCAAACGGATTGGGGCGAAGAACTCGACCGAGTTAACCCGAAAAAGTATGTTGCTGGGCTTGTACAAAGCCAGAACCGATGAGCAAATCAGGGAGGAAGATGAGAACGAGGCTATGGCGCGGGAACAGCGTAGACAAAACCGTTTTAAAGGTTAAGGTGTTTTATTTCGTTAGAAAACATTATTGAGCTTGGGAACTTGAACTGGTTAATTCACTGAGGATTTTCCCGAACCAATTCAATGAATTTTGCAGTTTTTATTTTTCGCATTTATACTAAAAAATTCAGTATAAATACTATCGCTTCGGTTGAATCAACAACCGGCCAACATTCTCCTATCCCTTGTAAAGTAAGCCTTTTAGAGATTTTTAGGATTGTTTTCATTCGAATTGAACGTCTTCTGTAAATTTATCAGGTTTGCGTTCGATGTAATTTTGTTTTGCAGATAAAGCTTTTCTCTAAAACAACCACGGATTTAAGAAAAAGAATAGCTATGTGCAAAGGTTAAAGAATTGTGAGTTTCGAAAGCAGAGGCAAAATGCTTGGTTAGTTGCCAAAAAAGTAAATGTTAAAACAAAGTATTATGAAAAAGTTAACTTACAGCGCTCTATTCCTAGCGATTTTCGGGGTCGGGATTGTTGGGTGTAAGAAAGAACAAAGTTCAGAAAGACTGAACGAGAACACGAAAATTGAATATCGATTGGATAATATCCCAATGATAAAATATTCACAGAATTACGAAGTTGCAATGAAAAGTGAAAATGATGCAGATGAAGAAAAGTTAAATCGTCAATTGTTTGAACTCGCAGAAGCAACGAAAGATTTGTTGAAGGATTATGCATTCGTAGAATTGATCGTTAGGTTAGCACGTGAGTCGAATGTGGAAACAGTATACTATTCAGAAATTAAGGATAAAGGTCTTCCATATTACAATATCATCAATCAGAAGTTAGCTGTAAAAGGTTTGAGCGTCGAATCAATAACAGCAAATATGACTCACCAACCAATTTTACCTAATCCGGAATTTCCAGAAACCGCAGAATTGGAGATTTACGAACCATCTATTTTTGTTCCAAATGTTTTGAATGTGAATGTAAATTTGCAAGCGTTAATTTCGCCAAACATAGAAACAGAATATAATGAAGAGGATTATATCGTTGCTTGGTTCTTTAATGAAAATGGTGTTTTAAATGAAACGATACTAAGTGAGACAACAGTAATACAAACTGCAAATCCAATTTTCATTCTTGACCACTCTATACCCAAGGTTAAAATGGACAAAATTGGCTCATATATTTTAAAAACTAAAGACGCTATAACTTTTACTAAATCTGGGAACACTTATTTTGAATCAACTCGAATCAAAATTAAAAGTGGGTATCGTCATGAACAAGGAACAGGAAAATCTGAATTCTGTATCGGGGGAGCAATTGTGCTCCAAGCATCTCCACCCGCGAATTTTTTACATTTAACGAATAATAATGACCATTCGTTAGAAATAAAAGAAGTAACAAAAAATGAAGTTAATAGTAGCAGCAATGTTTATGTTACTTCACACCATGCCAATAATTTTACGCCTGATACAAGTAGTAAAGTGTATTGGAATACTTTTGAACGCGATTGGAACAGAAGTATTAAGAATCTTGGAAATGGAACAACGTTTGGACAAGAGTGGATGTTTTGGGGTAGAATGAGATTTGATAACGATTGGTATCAATGGATCCCAAGTACAGTTAACATTCATGCCACCACCTTTGATTGGTTCGATTGGCAAACGGAGATTGTGTTTACAAGTTGGAAGTCAGAGTATAATCTGACTAAAGTAAATTAATCAATTTTGTTACTGCAGGTTTAGCCCGCAGTAACTTATAATTTAATATTGTATGAAATTTTATTCAAGTTGTCTTGCCTTATTTTTAGCATTTTCTTTCCTATCTCAATCTTCAATCGAATTCAATTTCAATGAGGTATACATTGGTAGTAATTTAGGTGTTAATTGGAAAAGAAACTACCCAAATTTATCTTTTTCAACGGGTTTGACATACCATATCAACAGAATAGACCAAATCCCAATAGGTACATTTATCAAAAACTCAGCTTTTGCGCAAAATTTCGGGCAACGATTTGGACTCCAATTAGGATTTGAATATTATTTATACAAAAATGATTTTTTCAAAATCGGTCTTTTTTATTCAAATCAAATCTCTTTAATGAATCAATTAATAAAAGTATATTCAGCCTATGACACTTTAGTGTCTAACCCTCAATCAGAATTTGATTTCCTTTATACTAAGTATGAACGAATCTATGGTCCGGTTTTCACTTCTGACAATGTGATTGGCATAACGTTAAAAAATAATATTACAAAAAACATATATCTCTCTACTAGAGGTTGTTTAGGTATTTTATTTTGGAAAAACACTGACAATAGTTTACTACTAATTGGTGGTAATAAGAACAATCAAAGTTATAATTTCACAAGCTTTTTCAGCATTGGAATAGGTTATACTTTCAACAAGAAAGAAAAATAATATAGCTTTTAACAAACCCTTAGCTCTATATCGATGTATAAATCATCGAGGAAGACATGACCAAGGCCATGGCACGAGACCAGCGTAGACGAAATCGTTTGAAAGGTTAAGGTGTTTGGATTATGACCATACATAGATAAAATGAAACTACAACATTCACTTGTAAAGCTGTTGATCACGGCTTTGATGTTACACCAGCACGCTTGGTTACAGGTTTAATCACCGAACGCGGCGTTTGCGCGCCCAACGAAGCAGCCATCATGGCAATGTTCGGGGATTTGGAGAAATAGTTTTGGATGCTTAGTTTAATTTAGCTTTAAATTTACACCCTATTTCTATTATTTTCTTCCTCCTCCGCCTTGGCGGAGAGGGAGGATAAAGTTTGACGACTCTGACGAGTATCAGACTCAGTCAGAGGAGGGTGACCAAATCGAACGGCAATCCAATGCGTAGATTTTTTGCTTTTCCACTTACCCTTCGATACGTTCGCCGCAGGCGGACTACTCAGGGTCCGTGGAAAAACTAGGCGTGTAAGCTTACTCTTTATGTAAGCATTGCGTTTGTTCTTCAACACGGATTAGGTACATGCCCGGCGATAGGCCGCTAACATCGAGGGTTTGAGCCTTGAGTTCATGTATGGGAATACGTGCTACCAGCTTTCCGTGTAGGGTAAAGATTTCAATGCAAGAAGCGTCTTTGGATGTCCATGCTACAGTGACCTGTTGACTGGTTGGGTTGGGATAAAGGAGTAAGGGTTCAAGTGCTTGATCCGATTCTGTTAGGCTGTTAAACGCCTGCGATTGACAGGGGAAAACTTGATCTTGCGCATACCATGTAAGTAAGGCCCCTGCCGTGTAGATGTTCTGTTGCACATTCTGTAGACGGTTTCCGGAACGGTTGTAAATGAAGGCAAAATCAGCGCAAAAGCTTTCTCCTTGGGGTAAGATTGCTTCTCTTATGCTTAACATTCCCCTTCGGTCCCCTGCGGGGTTATTACTGGCCGCTTCATTCCACGTATTGGGAACGTTGGGATTACCGTCGTACAGAAAATGGGTGCTGGTATTCGTTAAGGGATTCATCCAATTGGTGCTATCGCTGTTTTGTCCGTTCATGAGCAACCATGCCGTTGTATCAAAGCTGGTGCTCATGCCTGCATCCATCGCACCGGTTAATCTTCCCGCACTTTCCAAGGGATGTGAAAGGCACAATACACCTTGGCAGGGCGGGTTTGCACCGTATCCTAGTTGTCCTCCGTCCGATTCGTCAAAATCATCACCATTGTACGCATACAATAACCTATTGGTGGGATCACATCCGATGTAGTCATCGGAATAATTGCCTAAGTCAAAGTCGAGGTAAAGGCCTTCATGAAAATTGTAATAGGTGCGGTTGCTTCGGTTGTACACCCGCAGGGTCAAAAAGGTCGTATTGTTCAGGTAGTTTGCGGTTTGGAATTGGTAAAACATGGCGTGTACTTCAATACCCAATTGGTTACCATCGGGTAGATACGATTCATCGTTCGTTATAACATAAACGGCCTCGTCGCCGCGGATATCGGGATAATCTCCTTGGGATGGTTCATAAAGACCATTCCCGTTGAGGTCTATAAAGGGAGCAAGTTGTGCTGCGATTCCGAGTGAGGTATCCCCGTTGCCTGGCCAATTGGCAATGGCAGGGGGCACTACATACCCTGGGTTTTGCACATTGGCTTGGTGGGCCAATATTTCGGCCTTGCTTACCTTCCAGATGGCGTCTTGGTATTGGTTGCTGTAGGCTAAGGTATTGTATGCTTGGGTAGTAGAAATGGGTCCACCATGAAACGCACTCCAGCTGCCTCCCGCACTGTATTTCACCGCAGACATGTACAAGGCGCCATTCACATCCTGAGCTCCCATCCAATAAGACCCCGCAAAAATGGTGGATAATCCACTCTGTTTAGGGATTTCATAACCCGCCAACCCGGATGGCAAGTTGTTAAAAAATCCACCTTCGTCGTCGAGCAAACACGAAACATTGTTGTGATCTAAGGACAGGTAAGAACTTTGTTGCGCCCAGGTGGAGCAAGCAAGAAGGGCAGATAAAATAGCGGGTAGAATTTTCATGGCATACGTTTAAGGGGGTACTTCAAACTAAACGCAGGTGATGGGGGAGAGGGGTGGTAAGGACGTACTATGCGCTATTTCTGATAACTGACCGGTGAAGTAATTCTTGATTTTTTAGGGGTGCGCCCTTCGACATGATTCGACAGGCTCATCACTAGCTGCTCAGGGACCGCACCTGTTCGAATTATATTAAGCTTTAGCGGTCCGATTTTCCACCGAAGCCAAGTCGAAGGTGGGAAGGGCCGCTTTCCATATTTCTAGCTTACTTAATGTTTACCTTCTAACCGAAAAATAATCCCGATTTGACAACCAAGGGCTTGGTAATGGTTTTTAGTGAGGCCCGATTTTACCGGCGATCCCAAGGAACTTCGGATGCCTGGGGTCACGTGAAAAATAAACGGATCCAAGTGGTACGCCACTTCGATTTGTGCCAGGCCCGAGGTAGCGAGAGTTTGTGCTTCAACAATGTCCACATTGCCATTCGATGTGAGATAATAGCCTCGGCCGCTGAGTTTTACTCCCGCAGAAACACCCAGCATCGGACTAATGCTTACCTTGTTTTTGGTCCATTGATACCCAGCCATTACAGGGAAATTAAGGTAGCGGTAACGGTTGGTGCCATCCAGTGAATTGAACGGATATACAATTTGTTCTCCCCATTCATTGTACGATAAGCCAATTTGGTATAACCAGTGGGAATCTTGCAATCGGTAAAACAAGGCCAAATCCAAGGAACTGGTAGCGCGTTCGGCTGCCTTCCGTGCTTGGGCATAGCTTTTATAGTCTGGGAAACTTGTGTTGGCAAAGGTTTGGGCCGATACTTCTATTGGTGTAAACGACGAAATGATGCCGCTAACACCAGAGGAAAAACCAAACAAGTGTTGTTTTTTAGCTTCGGATTTTGAGGTTTTAAGGGTTCCTACAGTAGGCCAAGGTAAAAGTCCAATGCGCTCGATGGTGAGCAGGGGAACGGTTGCGTTGTTGATTTCCTTTTCTTCAGTGCTTGGAAGAAGTTCAGTGATAATTTCCTGCTCCTGGGCGGCAAAGGTTTGCTTCGGAAGTTCGGCAATCAACGCGGATTGTTGTCGTTTATCAGCTTTGAAGTGGCTAAATCCTTGAGCATGTTTCGAACGCATTTCTTGCTTGGACTGTGTTACGAACGCCTGGGTGTTGGTTTGAACGGTGCTTGATATTTGACCCACTGGGTCTTGTGTAGCGGAAGCTTTGTGTTTGGGAGCAATGGATGCGTTGTGAGCTTGACGCTTTTCAGGCGTATCATACGTAGATTTTTTCGAAACCGTCACCGGGGCATCATGATAAGCATATAAGCCAAAACCGATTCCGGCAATCACTACTCCGGGAAACCAAAACCATAACAGTCGCCGTCGTTTGCGTTTTTTTTCTAAGGCATCAAGGCGTTGGTTGATGTCGTCCAAGTAATGCGCCGGTATTTGTTCCGGTACGTTGTTTTTTTCAGGAGTTTCCATGGGGGTCTTTTTGAAGCTGGGGGTTCGCAAGAATATCTTTTAATTTTTTTCGGGCCATTTTGGTATGCCATTTCGAGGTTTCCACGGTGATGCCCAGGGATTGGCTAATTTCTTTGTGTGAAAATCCTTCAATCGCAAACAGGTTAAACACAATTCTACACGGAGCGCTCAGGTGAAGCAGTAAGGTTTCCAGGTATTCTTTCTCAATCTCTGATTCTATCGAGGGAGAAACCGAGGGTTCAAAAAATCCTTCAGCGGGAGATACAAGAAACGTCTGCTTATACCGCTTGTGTTTGCGCAGGTAATCAATGGATTCATTGGTACAAATACGTTTAATCCAGGCATTAAAATTTAACTGTTCGTAGCGGTGTAGGTTTTGAATGATTTTAATGAACGATCCGTTGATCACATGCATTAGTTCTTCATCCGTACTGAAGAATTTGCGTGCAGAACGCTGTAGAATAGGAAAACAATAGTTGTACAACGCCAATTGACTTTTACGGTCGAATTGCTTCGACCCAATAATCCATGCCTCATCTGGTGTACCCAATAGTTTTTCCTTCTATTTGAAAGTAACGAAAATAAATTAGCATTAGGGGGGTGACCCGCTAAATTTCTTGGGTTGCTTAGGTATTGGCCCTAAATCGAGCACTAAACCTTAAAATGGGTTTTTCGAACAGTTCGTAGCTGATCACAGGAACCAGGATGGATAACGAGACAACCAATCCAAAGTAAATCCATAGATTGGTTATCTGATAATTAAGCATGATTTTTTTAATTACAATGAGTAGGATGATATTTCCAAACATATAAATACCGTAAGATATTTTACCGAGGTAATGAAGGAAACTGTGGGGTTTTAACCAATGCTTAATCGTTGGGTTGAATAAATAATCAAGCAGGAGTATTGCAGTTAAACCCACGTAAATGTATTTTTTAAATCCTACCATGAGCAAGGTATCCCATTGAACAATGGGTTCTAGGAATAGGATTACCAACAGTAGACCAAGCAATAAATAACGCTGTATTCGTGTCAAGGCAATGCGAATAGGTGCAATGGAATGGTAATATCCCCCAATGGCTCCAAGGATTAACACGTCCATTCGGCTTAAGGTATGGGTAAAAGCATAGTACCATCCCTGGTCGAAATTGCCCCAAGCATACATCCTGAACCCAATACTCACCAAAATTAAGGAAAGGAATACCGTCGTCAATCGTTTTATTGGTACATAGGCGATAATGAAGGGCCATGCGAGGTAAAAGTGTTCTTCGATACAAATGGACCAAAGGTGACTAAACGGGTATAACCACTTTTGAGAGAAAATAACATCGAAATTCCCTATAAAGAAAAGGTTCCATGTATAATTTGGGGTGGGTTCTTGAAGCCATGATACCAATACCGGCCCTATGGCAATGACCAGAAAATAAAGTGGCCAAATACGCAGAGAACGTCGAATTAAAAATTTGCCAATGGATATTCGGCCGTTTGTTTTCTTTTCTTCTAAAAGGAGATACGTAATTAAAAATCCACTGATTAAGAAAAATACATCCACACCATGGCCTAAGTTGCGAATGAATTGGTCAATCCAAGCACCATAGGACGAAAGTGTTTTAAATGTTCCGTTACTCAATAATCCAACCTGTCCGAACCAACCAACCCATGCTTCATAGGCATGCAGCATAATGATCATCATGGCAGCAATTAAACGAATTAAGTCAAGGTTTGGAATGTACAGACGATTTGACTGGTTCATATAGTATTTGCTTAGGTTTATGATTAAAACTACGGATTTATACTATGTAAAACACCAATTAATATGTTAATTTTTATAAGGCAATCACTTCACCGCCAGCCTCAACATAAAGGCTATCGGTTTCACCAAGGAAGAGCGTTGCGTTGGTTTGTTGATCGTTTAGCGTAAACACTACGCGATGGGTTCCATTAGGCAAGTTGGGCAAAGCCAAGTAAACATCTGCAGGGGAAAGTACCGTAAACCCGGCTTCTGGTGCAAGCACATGCTTAAATTCGATATGAAGCTCCTTGCTTTTTTTTCGAACAACCGATTGAATGCGATATCCGCTACTTCCGTATAAATTCAAAGTTTGTGCGTAAATCAATGTACCATTTCCTTGCAAGGTCACGCCAATTTTTCCTTCGATGGGCGTACTTATTTTTTTAGTGCAACCCAGAAAAAACATTGAAAACAGGAGGATGTATGGGTATTTCATAGGGCTAATCAACGCGTAGGGTTATGGTACAATGCCGTTCCTTGCCAAAGGTCCGCTTACTGGGATAGTCAACGCTTTTAAGTTGAATTTGATGAGGACCGTAGTCGTATACTATTGAGGTATCACCAAGTGTAACGATGGAATCGTTTATTTCAAGGGCAATGATAGCCTTCCCCGCCCAACAGCAGTAGGTTTCCGGCGGACATCGCGAATCTTGAACCAAGTCTGAAAATTTAATGTTTAGTGTGGACGTTCCTATCGGTATGCGTGCACGCTGGTTTATTTTAAGAGAGAAGTCTTGGTGTAAAGCTTGCTCTTTTTTGCATGAACAAAAAATGCCAAGTAAGCCAAGAAAAATGATACGAGGTATAAAAGGACTCATTGCCAAAGAAAACGTTTTTCTATTAAAGTAGGTGTGGTAGTACTATGCTATTTCTTCTCTCTACTTTTTTACCGCACCCTTCGATACGTCCTGCGGACTACTCAGGGTGCGGCTAGATAGCAAAAAGCTCGGTGCAGGGTTTAAGGAACGGCGCTCCACTCCTGAAAACTGACCGTTTCGATGATCCTTCGTCTTCCTCTAGGTGCGGGTTTAAACCCGCACCTAGAGGAAATCATATCGCTTAAACATGCACCAAAGGCATGGAAGACATATTCGTTATTTTAAACAGAAGCTCAGCTCTCCCCTCGAGGGGAGATTGAGAGGGGTGAAATTTCTTTAGGCGCTCCGAATTTTTACTTTTCTACGCACCCTGAGTAGTCCGCAGGACATATCGAAGTGTAAGTGGAAACATTCAAG
The DNA here is from genome assembly GCA_040383285.1 of Crocinitomicaceae bacterium. Taxonomy (GTDB): domain Bacteria; phylum Bacteroidota; class Bacteroidia; order Flavobacteriales_D; family Crocinitomicaceae; genus UBA952. The sequence continues at coordinate 32,186 of JBEIDV010000004.1, forward strand.
CTATGCATTTGAACAAGCTATTTCTTCTCCTCTACCTCATTTTCTTTAAAGGCGGAAGGGAGTAAATCGGGAATTAGTTTAAGCACCAAAGGCAGCCACAAGGCCCCACCTGGAATGAGAAAAATACCAATGCTTGGTACACTTTTCATCAAATCCATGGATTGCGTGCGCACTTTCTCCTTCTCGTCGGGACTTAATTCACGTTTAGATGCTTGTCCAACCAAGTAAATAAGTTCCTTGCTTTCTTTAAGTTCTCGAATTAGTTTATCCTTATTCCTCCACAAGATGCGGTTGTATTTTCTCGCGAGCTGAGTTACAAGGATTTTCGATTCTGATTCCGAAATTAAATGAAAAAATTCAGAAGAGTGTGCACTCATAGATTTTCTACATTCCCAGAAAATATCCGAGATTTCCTGTGGATTTATGCCTAACTCTGTACCAATACGGAATAGAAAAGTATCGGTATTGTATGATTCTGATGGAAACTCGTGGTACAAAAGAACCACAAATTGAAACGTGAATTTCCTCAACATTGGTTCTTGCTTGAAAATCATTAATGCTTCATCCCTTGCTCCATCTGTTGTTTCCGATCCCGTAATTCGAGTAAGATCACTTTCTGTTAATTCAGAAGACAATAATAAATTCTTATACATGTTCCCATCGAACAAGGGGTCTTCGTGAGGGTTTTGGAATTTAACGCTTAGGATGTGCTTAAGCACTCCAGCTACTAAATCATTATATTGGCCTTGATTTCTCACTTGACCGCTTTCACAATACCGATGAAATAAGATGAGATCTACATAGAGAAACCCATTGGTCAGGTGATTAAACCAAAAATTGGTGTCGTTATATGAACTGTGTACTTTGATGCGGTCCGCCAAGAATTGTTCTAGGTTATGCGTGGCATCTCGTTTACCAAGCAATTGATTCCACGGTAGTTTTTTACTTAAGGGACTCGTTTGGTAAAATTCAGTAGCTGCGTAAATGAATGCATCGGGATTGAATGAACCTTTTTGATGAAGTTGATAGATGTACAACAACGATTCCATAAGCAATACCTGGAGTTTCTCATTGCGCGTAGCTGCGCCAACATATGCCGTGGTATATAAATTCTGATTAGGTACGCCGTATAATATGCCGGTATGTTCACAGACTTCCCTGATTATTTCCTCAACATCATCCGTCTCGCTCGAAAGATTCACTTGTAAGTCAATCTCGTTTCGGTCAACTAACGAAAAGAATTTTTTGATCCAATTTTTTTTCCCGGGGTAAAACATCTTATAAATTACCTGCTAATGTCACCGCTTTTCGTCCGGAATACATCAATCCACCGTCCAAAGAAAAGGCTTCGAATACAACCACATAAATTCCGATAGACGCCTTGGTTTGATCGTCTTTTACCCCATTCCAAGAAAAGCTCCCTTCCGTAGCCATTAATTGATTTTTGAATAAGGTGCGAATCAGTCGGCCACGTTCATCGTAAATACTTACCGTACCCAAGCAATTCGCTTGCGCCAATTGATAGCTTGCTTGCATCACATCTAAGTACCCGTCCATGTCCGGAGAAAACAATTCTCCTTCTAAGGCAAAAGAACCGTTCGCCGTTACCGGTAAATACTGTGAGTTCTTCAGTCCAGGCGTACCAAACTGTACGGCCTCGGCCGCACTGTGCCAGTTCATCCCATCGCTAGACAAACCATTCGGGTCAAGCCGCTCCAAGGAAACACCATCTACATCATCTAACAACGGAAATTGCCATTCGTTGGAGTATTTCACCAAATCCAATAGGGTTTGATTTTCATTAAACAGGTATACGCTGCCTGAGTCGTTGTTATAACTAGGCAACTCGGCATACACAAAGGTTCCAACCCCATGAAATGGATAGTTTTGTTTTACAAACGAAGAATCCTTGCCAAGCACTGCGTATGCACCCGGTTTCAATATGAAATTGGCACTTACCGTTTTAAAGTTAGCAATCGTGTCGTTGTCGAAATTGGCGAATTGCAAGTTCTTTAGGTTGAATATCTTCGTAGAATTGTTGTACAACTCAATCCAGTCTTGTCCACCATTATACGGATTCTGTAAGATTTCATTCACCACGATTTCCCCCGCTAAGGGAGTTTCTGTCAAGGCGAATTGTCCCACAAGTTGTTGTGCATTCGTCCAACAATCCGTTGCGTTTTCCAGCGTCAGGGTATAAATTTGAGACGGAGCCAAGGCTTGAGAAAACTGGAGTATTACCGTGTTGGTAAATGTTCCGTTGGCATATATCATGCTTGGGCTAAGCGCCGGACTGAATTGATACAGGGCATTTACTAAACTGCTTGAATCCATGCCTTCATCAAACCACAGTTGTAAATAATTAGGCGCTGACGCTACCAATAAACTTAAATTTGGGGCCTGCATATCGGGCGTGAGGTCATGCACTGAATTCACCTGTCCAGGAGTTCCCCCACTGGCATCGGTTGAAGCCGTCCAGTTATTTTCATCTGAACATGGGTCGTTCGGATTAATGAGTTCTAAGCTGTATCCACCGTCTTGTTTTATCGGATCCTTATACCAATCATCGGTGTAAACGACCAAGTCTAAGGGGATATCGCTCGGATTCTTAAGCATGACGGTATCTCCTGCGTTGTTCAACGAAGGAAAGCTGGTTACGCCCAAGGCCGTAGTCGTAGTAAACAATGGAATATTCGCCGTGGCCGTTATTACCTTGTATTCTCCGGGTAAAATCCAACCGTTGGTAATAAGGCCATTGGAAGGGCCATCCGTAATGTGGTACCCTGTCAAATCAAAGATCTTACCCGCACTGGCATTATAAATTTCGATGTACTCAATGGCAGGTAAACCAATCACAGGACTCGGATCCGGAAAGAATTCCGTAATCAGAAGGTCTCCTTTGACGGCGCTATCCGAAACTAAATATTGAAAGGTAACGGAAGTTGCTCCCGAAGTGTTTCCACTTAAATCCACAATCCCATTTGCGGTGGTAGTGTAGGTTGTTCCATTCACTAAGACCGAAGATAACCCCGCATGAACCAAGGCTGTATTGGTATTGTCTAAGCTTAAATTGCTTAAGGTTAAGCTGGGATTAAAGGAATAACTAATGATGTTTTGGGCACTGGCTAAGGTAACCGATTCATTAAATAAGATATCAAGCTGCGTGGAAGAGATCGGAGTAACGCTGGCCAACACTGGGGGAGTTACATCTAAAATTTCAGGTCCGATATACACGTTGTCGAAATAGAATTTTGTTGCATTACTGATGGTGTAGGTGCAAAGCACCCCAAAATGAGTACCTAATAGGGTGGATGCATCGCTTCCGGTTGACAATAAGGTATAATTTGTTCCTCCGCTTAGGTCGGCGAAAAGAGACCACAAGCCTGCACCATCTCGTTTCACCTTTACACTGGCGTTACAGCTCGCGGAAATTTGCCCGTCAGTGCCCGCGCAAATCTGAGTAGCAACCCCACTGTTGAGCGCGAATAAGCGAATGGCATCGGTAGATCCCGTCTCTCCGAACAATAGATAATACCCATTTTGCACTAAATTCATATCGGCGTTATCTGCCGTTAAAAAGACTTTCCCGAAATTGCTTGAGGACGGCGAAAAGGTTTGTCTAACCTTGATTTGCCATTCGGTATTGGTTAAGGTACCTAGCACGTGAGGAGTACTCAAATATGACGTTCCTGCCACTGCACTGCTTAGTTGTAATTCAGAGGTTCCGTTCACCAAGAAATCTGCAGCAGAACCTTGCCAAACCGGGTTTTGCGTGAAATTCCCGTCGCTGAAATTATCGGTAATTTGTGCTTGAAAACACAGCGCCAGTAATAGAAAAAAAGGAAAGAGTAATATACGTAGGTTCATCCGAGGTCTGTATGATACTTCAAATGTATAACTTTACACGCAGAAAAACCCATTCGTTTAATTATAATAACGTTAAGAACATGCGAATTGCTGTAGTTGGAGCCACTGGAATGGTGGGAAATGTTATGATGAAGGTATTGGTAGAACAAGCGTTCCCAATTACCGAGTTTTATCCCGTTGCATCCGAGAATTCTGTCGGAAAAGAAGTTGTATTTAATGGCAAATCCTATCCAGTCATTGGGATGCAAACGGCAGTTGACTTACATTTAGACCTTGCTATTTTTTCAGCAGGTGGAGAAACTTCCTTGGAATGGGCACCAAAGTTTGCTGCTGTGGGGACCGTGGTGATTGATAATTCCTCGGCATGGCGCATGGACCCAACGAAAAAGCTTGTCGTTCCAGAAATTAACGGGGATCAATTGACATCAGAGGATTTAATTATTGCTAATCCAAACTGCAGTACCATTCAGTTGGTGATGGTCTTAGCGCCCTTACATAAACGATTTGGGGTAAATCGCGTCATTGTTTCCACCTATCAGAGCATAACAGGAACAGGAGTTAAGGCGGTACAGCAAATGGAGAATGAGCGTGCGGGAATAACCGGTGACATGGCATATCACTATCCAATCGACAAGAATTGCATTCCACAGTGCGATAGTTTTTTAGCGAATGGGTACACTAAGGAAGAAATGAAGCTAACTAATGAAACCAAAAAGATAGTGGATCCGGTGATAGATGTGGTAGCCACTGCAGTGCGTGTTCCAGTGGTTGGTGGGCATTCTGAATCCGTGAATATCGAATTCAACTCGGAATTTGAGTTGGAGGAAGTGCGAACGCTCTTGGAACAAACCCCAGGCATCGTGGTTCAGGATAACTTGGAGGCCTTCGAATACCCCATGCCTAAATTTGCGGAAGGAAAAGATGCCGTTTTTGTTGGACGTATGCGCCGAGACTTTACGCGACCTAACACCTTGAATTTGTGGATTGTAGCAGATAACTTACGCAAAGGTGCGGCTACCAATGCGGTGCAGATTGCGCAACTACTGCTTCGTTTTAGATAATAATAGCTTCTAGGTTTTGGACAAATAAAGCACATATGTTCATTTAATGTATAAAAAATGGACACGAGTCTATTTGCGAATCAAAAAATGAACGTATATTTGAATATGTTCACTAAACAATATAATAATGAACATATATAGCTATGTTTGATAGGAATTTACCATTTAACGATTTACCGAATTTACCACCGCCAGAATTGATCATTGACAATGAAATCTTGATTAAATGGGGGCTTGCATCAAGAAATTTAGCAGAATTAAACAAGAATATACTACGAATGCCTAATCCCAGCATGTTAATAAATACGATTGGGTTAAGGGAGGCGAAAACTTCAACAGCGATTGAGAATATTTTTACGACGGATGATGAATTATATCGTGCCATTTCCTCCCAAATTCGCGAGGATCATGCGAGTTCATCAGCTAAGGAAGTACTTCGTTATCGAGAAGCACTTTGGGGTGGGTATCAATTAATCAAGGCGGAAGATCGTTTGACAGAGAAGGTTCTTTTGCAGGTGTTTCAAAAAACAAAGAATTCGACACAAGGGTTTAGACCGCCACAATCACTCACGGTGATTCGCAGGGGAAACAGTGAATTGAGACCTGGCGAGGTGATTTATACACCACCGCGCGGGGAACATATTATTCAAGATAAGATTCATAATTTGTTGGATTTTTTAAATTTTGATACCGACATTGACCCTTTGCTTAAAATGGCAATAGCCCATTATCAATTCGAGGCTATACATCCGTTTACCGATGGAAATGGAAGGACAGGTAGAATATTGAATCTACTCTACCTGGTAAATCAAGGATTGTTATCGCAACCAGTTCTCTATTTGAGTCGTCACATCCTTGAAAACAAAGCCGACTATTACCTTTTACTTGCCGGCGTTACGCAACGAGCTGCATGGAAACCTTGGTTGCTTTTCATGATGGAAGCGGTTGAGCGAACCGCCAAACAAACCAACCAAATGATTGATGATATTATGGATCAAAAGGAAGTTACCCTACGTTTTGCAAAAAGTAAAATTTCCTGGTATTCGAATGAATTTAATGACTTACTCTTTTCCCAACCTTATGTAAAACAGGAGAGGTTTAAGGAGGTATTAAAAATTAAAAGCAGGACAACTTTGGTGAAATATGCCAACGAGTTAATAACCCATGGAATTATTTCTTCTTTTTATGAGAAGAAGGAGGTTTATTACATTAACAACGACTTAGTTAGAATTTTATCCTAAGCATTTATGTGCCTACCGAGGTGGTTTTTGTGAAACTTATTTAATTTTCTAATAACTTTGTACCGTTCTCTAAGGGGTGCCGCAAGGCTGAGATTACACCCATTGTACCGGATCAGGGTAATGCCTGCGACGGGAGGAGGTTTTTTAATCACGTACAAGTTTGCCCCTTGACTTGTCATAATATGTTTATTATGAAAGGAAAGGTAAGTGTTTTTTCTATGTTATGTGCCCTGATGGCTCAGGCGCAAACCACCATGGTAGGTAAAGTTACCGATGAAAAATACCAACCCTTATCGGGCGTTCGAATTCTTCGCTCCGATGGCAAGTCAGTGAGTACCGACAACAAAGGCGTGTTTACCTTGGACGAGGTAAATGATATCGAAGTTATCACGGTAGATCAACCCGGTTATGGAGCGATGTCCGTTCGGATTAATCCGCGTAAGGAGCCAAAATCTATGCCTTCTCCCGACAAAGATACCGTTCGCATTGTGCTGCCATTTACCAGTAAAAAACTCGATGAGGTGGCCTGCATTGCAATTCGCCTCCCCTCAGAAGCCACCAACCACACGAAGCTTGATAAAGAAGCACTGAATGCAAAAAACATGGGACAAGATATTCCTTTTTTACTCGATCAAATGCCATCGGTAGTTACCACCTCCGATGCAGGAAATGGCATCGGTTACAGTGGAATTCGAGTGCGTGGAATTGACGCCTCCCGCTTAAATGTTACCATCAATGGAATCCCAGTAAATGACCCGGAATCGCATGATGTATATTGGGTGAATATGCCTGATTTAGTATCCTCCACCCAATCCATCGATTTTCAACGGGGCGTGAGCGCTTCTACCAACGGTGCCGCCGCTTTTGGCGCTGCTTTAAATTTAAAAACCAATGACATCAGCGACCAAGCAACGGGAAAATTAGATGTTAGCTATGGTTCCTTCAACTCCTTCAAAACTTCGATTCAAGCGAATACCGGCCTAATAAAAGGGAAATATTTTGTTGAAACGCGTTTATCCCGCATTGGGTCTGATGGCTACATAGATCGGGCCTCTTCGAACCTTCGTTCGTGGTATCTCAGCGCCGGTTGGGTTGGAAAACAAACCGTACTCAAGGGGGTAGCATTCAGTGGGAAAGAAATTACCTACCAGTCGTGGTACGGTACCCCCGAAAGTGTAGTTTTCGGAACGGTGGCAGACCGCAACGACTTCGCCGATCGCAATGGCTTGTCCGATGCTGAACGTCAAAATTTACTCAATTCGGAAAGAACCTATAACTATTATACCTATCAAAACCAGGTCGATCATTATCAACAAGATAATTATCAGTTGCATTTGACCCATCGCTTTAAAAACACAAAATGGGTATTGAATGGCGCAGGACATTACACCTATGGACGAGGGTATTATGAAGAGTACCGAACCAATGATGAGTTATCCACCTATCAAATGAGTCCCGTGATTCTTGGCGGGGATACGGTTAATTCGTCTGACTTGATCCGGAGAAGGTGGTTAGACAATCACTTTATTGGGGCCATTTACGCCTTAACCTACCAGGGGCAGGGAGTTCAACTTACCACGGGCGGGGCAATAAATAACTATCGCGGCGCACATTTTGGTGAGGTAATTTGGTCGCGTTTTGCATCCGATAGCGACTTGGGTGATCGCTACTATGATGAGCTTGGAAATAAATTCGAATTCAGTCATTATGCAAAACTTCAACAGCGTAAACAAAAGTTTCAGTGGATCCTCGACATGCAATATCGGTATGTCAATTATGAGTTTTTGGGCTTGGATTTTGTCTCTGGGGTATTGAAAGATGTTTCGCAAACTGTTGACTTTCACTTTTTCAATCCAAAGGCTTCGGTATTTTATCAATTGAAATCAAACCATCAATTTTATGCTTCCGTAGGTCGGAGCAATCGAGAACCGGTGCGTAGAGATTTTAGAGAGTCCACACCAAGCAGTCGGCCTGAATCCGAAGCCTTAATGGATTATGAGGTGGGATATACCTGGCAAAAAAGAGGATTGATCTTAAAAGGAACATTCTACTACATGGATTTTGACAACCAATTGGTATTGACAGGACAAATCAACGATGTTGGGGGCTATACCCGAACGAATGTAAAGGACAGTTACCGCCGAGGAATTGAGTTAGAAGCGAAGTACAAACGCATAAAGAACCTTGAAATCAATGGAAACCTCACCTTGAGTCAAAACAGGGCGAATAACTACGTGGATTACCTGGATGTATACTTGGATACGGTTCCTTATTATACCCAACAGGAAACAACGTATAGCCAAACGACCTTGTCTTTTTCACCCAGCGTTATTGCAGGATTAGGGGTAAGTTATACGGTTCCCGCATGGAAGCTTTCGGTGGATTGGACGTCAAAATTCGTAAGCAAACAATACATGGATAACATCGAAACGAGTGAACTCCCTGCCTTTAATTATTCTTCACTAGGCCTAAGAAAAACGTTTACAACGAAAGAGAATACAGTAATCCAGCTTTCAGGAATCGTTAATAATGTCTTTAATCAGATGTTCTCAAATAACGGGTATGCATTTTCGTATCAATACGGCGGGGTAAGAACCACCGAGCGATTTTATTATCCGCAAGCGGGCAGAAATTATATGCTGCGGGTGAGCGTTGGATTTTAATGCGTATTTTTAGTAAAAAAACGAACGATTATGAATAACATATTAGCGATTTCCCTGTTGATTTTTTTAGGCTTTTCCGCTCGGGCGCAAGCTTCAGAACCAATTGTTACTTCTACTATGGAGGAGGAATGTGCGACGTATCCAACGGGTTATGAAGGATTGATGAAGTTTATAAATAATGAAGTCAACTATCCTCAAGATTGCGTGGATCTAGGAATTTCCGGAAAAGTCTATATTCGATTCGTGGTGGATCGTTCTGGAAATGTGTCTAAGGCAACAGTAACTAAATCAGCCCATCCGTCCCTGGACAAAGAAGCCTTGAGAGTGACTAATTTGCTTCATTGGAATTGGAATCCTGCGTGTAAAGATTCAGCGATGTATATGTCACTACCCATTAATTTTGAGGTGGGGGATGATACAGAACCAAGCGAAGATGAAGACGATAAACCAAGTCCACATTACGCTGGGTTTGATATTGGTTTTGGAAATCTTATGATGGATAACCCAACAGACTATACGTATTGGAATACCTCCGACCTAAATGTATTCACCTTAGGCTTTAACCTATTTGAGTACAAGGTGCCAATTTTTAAGCAATACCTGGGACTAACCACGGGATTAGGATTTAATATGTCCTCTATTAGTCTTGGTCAATACGATTTGGTTCATACGTCGACCGTTCCGGGCGGTGATGTGGATACCTTGTTTGCTATTGAAGGCTTGAATAATTTACCATACAAAGCGAATAACTTGACTTACAGTTCAATTAATGTGCCTTTGTTATTTGAAATATGCAGCAAGGCAAAGACTAAAAGTTCTTTTTATTTAAATGTGGGTGCGGTCGGGTATTGGACCGTTGGCGGATCATGGTCAACCCGAGGTAAATACAGCAACGGTGATCGCTTTCAAAATACCGTAAGCTCACGGTTTCAGCTTGCTCCTTTCGGGGCCTATGCAACCACTCGCTTGGGATTTGATCACTATGGATTGTTTGTGAATTATAACTTGACTCCGTTGTTTAAAAAATCAGCTACTGCGGTGATGTATCCCTTTACCTTTGGCCTAACACTTAATTTGGATTATTAAGCTTAAGAGTTTCTGTTAGATGTTCTACTTGTATTAGCACTGCTTCGTGTCCGTTATTTGATACTATGGCGTTTGCTAACGGAGTTTTCTGTTCATCACTCCATTGACTTTGGATTCGCGCTTCTGCTTGTTCATGCGTACAGCGATCCCGTTGCATAATGCGTTCGATGCGCGTTTCAAGGGGGGCAATAACCAATACCGTCGCATCAAATTGCTGATACGCCCCCGTTTCAAATAATATCGCAGCTTCGTTGAAAACCAGTGCTGTATGTTGTTCGGCACACCAGCGGTCAAAGTCCGCCCTAACCACCGGATGAATGAGCTGATTTACAAAAATTCGATCGGGTTCCGAATTAAAAATATGTGCCGCAAGTTCCTTTCTGTTGAGTATTCCCTCCGAATAAATG
>JBEIDV010000005.1:0-41122 GCA_040383285.1 Crocinitomicaceae bacterium
ACATTCAATACCTCATTAACTCAACCTGCGGCTCTTACTGCTTTGTTTTCTAACACCAACATTCTTTGTAACGGTGCTTCTACCGGGGCAATCGATTTAACCATTAGCGGTGGCGTTGGACCTTACATCCAACTTTGGTCAAACAACGCTACTTCAGAAGACCTTAGCGGACTTTCCGCTGGAACTTATTCTGTGACAATCACTGATGCCAGTGGATGTGCTGCTACATTCAACACTTCATTAAGTGAACCAAATATAATTCAACTTTCTTCATCAATTACTCATGTTAGTTGTTTCGGAAATGCAACAGGATCAGTTAATTTAAGTGTAGCAGGAGGTGTAGGACCCTATGTTTATTTATGGAACAATGGTTCTAGCACAGAAGATATTTCAAATTTAACATCAGGAACTTATTCAGTTACCGTTAACGACAATAACAACTGTACGAGTCAACTAACAAGTATTGTCAATCAGCCAGCCTCAGGTATTGCTATAACGAATACAACAACTCATGTGTTATGCAATGGGGCCGCAACAGGAAGCATTGATATTACAATGACTGGTGGAACAAGTCCTTTTAATTTCTTATGGAGTGATAATTCTACCCTTGAGGATATAAGCAATTTAATTGCTGGAAATTACAATGTTAGCATTACAGATAACAATAATTGTACAAGTCAATTTAATTTTACAATTAATGAGCCATCGAGTATTACAATATCATCGGTAAATACGAATATTCTTTGTAATGGCGCGTCAACTGGCGCAATCGACTTAACAGTTAGCGGCGGAAATAGTGGATACACATTCACTTGGTCTAATAATGCAACAACAGAAGATTTATCTGGAGTAAATTTCGGTTTTTACTCCGTTACAGTTATTGACAACAATGGGTGTGCAGCAAACTATAATACCTCATTAAGTCAACCCCCACAATTAACGCTCACAAAACTTGCAACAGATGTAGATTGTTTTGGAACAAGCACAGGAAGTGTTAATATCACGGTGAATGGTGGGGTTCCAAACTACACCTATTCTTGGAATAATGGAGCTATCACAGAGGATATAGCAAGTGTGGTTGCCGGCTCGTACACGGTACTTGTTACCGATGCCAACAACTGTACGGCCTCTACTTCAGCCACAGTCAATGAACCTGCAGCCTTAGCCCTTAGCACTTCTTCTACCCCTGCCTCTTGTAATCCGGATGGTAGCGCCAGTGTTTCCGTAACGGGGGGTACTGCTCCATATGTGTACACTTGGTCTAATGGTGCTACTACGGCTTCCATTTCAGGGATTGCTGCTGGCAACTATACCGTAACTGTTACCGATAACAATAACTGTTCAGCCATTGCTTCTGTTGCCGTTACTCAACTCTCTGGATTATCTGCAAGCGCTGCTGTTTCTGCTCCGATTCTTTGTAATGGAGGTACAGCTACCGTGGATGTAACTGCTACGGGTGGAACTGGACCATATACAGGTACTGGACAGTTTAATGTTACTGCCGGTTCTTACTCCTATACCGTTACTGATGCCAATGGGTGTTCAGTTAACGCTTCTGTTGTGGTTTCTGAACCTGCTTTACTTACAGGTAGTGCGACACTTGTTAATGCCATACTTTGTAATGGAGGAACTGCCGACATTAATCTTGTTGGAGCGGGTGGTACTGGACCTTACACTGGAACGGGGCCTGTTAATGGATTATCTGCCGGTACGTATTCCTACAACATTACGGATGCTAATGGGTGTGCTGCCGGTATTAATACGACCATTACAGAACCTGCCGCTCTGACTCTTACTGCGGTAGTTTCGAATGCACTTTGTAACGGTGCAAATGATGGAGGTATTGATTTAACTGTTGCTGGAGGAACGAGCGCCTATACATTCCAATGGAACAACGGTTCGTCAAATGAAGATCTAGTTGGGGTTGTTGCAGGTACGTACACGGTACTTGTTACCGATGCCAACAACTGTACTGCCTCTACTTCCGCTACCGTTAATGAACCTGCAGCCTTGGCTCTTAGCACTTCTTCTACCCCTGCTTCTTGTAATCCGGATGGTAGCGCTACTGTTTCGGTAACCGGTGGCACTGCTCCGTATGCGTACACTTGGTCTAATGGTGCTAATACGGCATCGATTACGAATGTTCCTGCCGGTAACTATACCGTTACCATTACCGATAACAATAACTGTTCGTCCATTGCTTTTGTTACTGTTACTCAACTCTCTGGATTATCTGCAAGTGCTGCTGTTTCTGCTCCGATTCTTTGTAATGGAGGTACAGCTACCGTGGATGTAACTGCTACGGGTGGTACAGGACCATATTCAGGTACTGGACAGTTTAATGTTTCCGCTGGTTCTTACTCTTATACCGTTACTGATGCCAATGGGTGTTCATCTGCTGTCAACATAACCGTAACTGAACCAAGTGTATTAACACTATCCCTGACGACAGTTAATGTGACATGTAATGGTGCGAATGACGGAACAATTCAGGCAAATGTGGCAGGTGGAACCTCACCATATACCTATCTATGGTCCAATAACACTAATAATTCATTTATAAATAACCTTTCGCCGAATAGCTATACCCTGCAAGTCACCGATCAAAATGGATGTACGATTAATGGAAATGCGACGATTATTGAGCCTTCAATTCTTTCACTTTCAGCATCTATAACTAATGCACTTTGTAATGGGGCAAACAATGGTGGCATTGATTTAACAGTTACAGGAGGCACCAGTGCTTATACATTCCAATGGGATAACGGTTCGTCAAATGAAGATCTAGCAGGTGTGGTTGCAGGTACTTACACCGTACTTGTTACCGATGCCAACGGCTGTACTGCCTCTACTTCAGCCACAGTCAATGAACCTGCAGCCCTTGGTGCGAACGCTACTATTACTACGCCAATTACAATAAATGGAGGAACTGGTGTAATAACAGTAAGTGCTGCGGGTGGCACACCAGGATATACGGGTATTGGATCGTTTACTGTTACTTCAGGAACCTATACTTACACCGTTGTAGATACTAATGGTTGCTCTTCAAGCACAACAATAACGATTACTGAACCAAATCAATTGGTTGCGAATACTTCCATCAACGCATTGATATTGTGCAATGGGGATTCCGCAAGTGTTACAATATCCGCAACAGGTGGACAAAGTCCATATACAGGAGTCGGTACATTTACCTTACCTGCAGGAACCTATAACTTTAACGTTACCGATGCCTTTAACGTTAGCACAATAGCATCAATCACAATATCAGAGCCGAGTGCCTTGGTTACTTCTATTCAAGGGGTAAACGTAAGCTGTTTTGGACTAAATAATGGCTCAGCTACCATTTCAGCATCCGGAGGCGTAGGACCATATGCGTATTCATGGTCAAATAGCTCAACTAATGACAGTATTACAAATCTAGCTCCAGGAACCTATAATGTAAATGTCACAGATGCCAATGGGTGTATTTCTTCTCAAACAATTAATATTTCCGAACCTTCTTTATTATCTGCTAGTGCATCCATCGTTAACCCAATATTATGTAATGGTGGTATGGCTACGTTATCTGTAATAGGGACAGGAGGAATTTCTCCTTATTCGGGGATTGGCACATATAACGTTCTTGCAGGAACATATACCTACCTTATTACTGACGCAAACAACTGTAGTGCTTCGGTATCCATTCAAGTGAATGAACCAAATGCGCTTAGCATTTCATTAACAGGAACTAATGTTAGCTGCAACGGCTTAAATAATGGCTCGATCACATCGAATGTATCAGGAGGTACATCGCCGTATAGTTATCTCTGGTCGAATAGCGCATTCACCTCATCCGTTACTAATTTGGCTCCAGGAAACTACAGCCTAGTGGTAACAGATGCTAACGGTTGTTCGGTAAACTCTAATGTAACAATTACAGAACCACTGTTATTAACAGCAAATGCAACGCTAAATACTCCAATCTTGTGTAATGGAGGACAAGGGGTTGTTAACATATCAGGAAATGGTGGAGCCTTACCTTACGCTGGAACAGGAAACTTTACCGTTAATTCAGGGATTAGTAATTATACCATAACCGATGCTAATGGTTGTATTGCCCAAACTTCAATAGTAGTCAATGAACCAAGTCTTTTACAGGCCAACTCAGTGATTTCGCAATCAATCTTATGTAATGGCGGAACAGGACAAATCACCGTTAGCGCTGCGGGTGGAACTGGACCTTATACTGGAACGGGATTACAATCTGTCCTTACTGGCAATTATACATACAGCGTAATTGATGCAAATGGTTGTACAGCAAATACAAGTATTAATATTACCGAACCTGCCGCGTTGACTATTACCGTAACTGGAAATAATCCATTATGTAACGGAAGTGGGAATGGATCAGCAAGCGCGGTTGTAACGGGTGGCACTAGCCCCTATACATACAGTTGGTCTAACGGAAACTCAACAAATACCGCAACAAATTTAACTTCAGGAACCTATAACGTACAAGTTACCGATGCGAATGGGTGTGTCATTTCAGGTAGTATTACCTTAACTCAACCAGGAACACTAAGTGCAAACGCGATTATTTCAAGTTCCATCTTATGTAATGGAGGTACGGCTCAAGTATTAGTCAGTGCAAATGGAGGAACCACACCGTATTCCGGAACAGGTCAATTCAGCGCCTTGGCGGGCAATGCCACCTATACAGTGACTGATGCAAATGGATGTACAGCCACTGCGTCAATTAATGTTCCCCAGCCGTCTGCTCTCGTTGTAAATGCCGCTATTGCATCGCCAATTGCATGTTTCGGAGGTAACGGAAATATCATTGTAACAGCCTCGGGTGGAACACCCAACTATACCGGGACAGGGTCATATAGTGTTTCTGTTGGAACATATACCTATCCTGTAACCGACGCTAATGGTTGTACAAGCAGCGCTACAATCACCATTAATCAACCGAATGCCTTAATAGCTTCTGCCGTAATTAGTTCACCGATTCTGTGTAATGGCGGAAGTGCTTCAATTCTTGTTAGTGCCACCGGTGGTACACCAAACTATACAGGTACAGGAAGCTTCTCCGCATTGGCTGGCGTACAATCTTACACCGTAATTGATGCCAATGGATGTGCCAATACTGCGTCGATTAACGTGGTACAACCAACGCAATTAAGTAGCGCGATTTCAAGTCAAAACGTAACATGTAATGGATTAAATAATGGTTCTGCTGTAGTAACTGCCAATGGTGGAACACCTAACTACACCTATGCATGGAGCAACGGCGGGTCAAATGCTTCCAATTCAAATTTAGCGCCAGGTACATACTCCGTAACGGTAACTGACGCAAATGGTTGTACGAGCGTTTCAAGCGTAATCATCTCAGAACCAACTCTACTCACGAGTGCGGTTGTTCAAACAAGCAACATTGCTTGTTTTGGTGGCAGTGGGGCAGTTTTTGTTACTGGAAACGGAGGCGTTTCACCTTATACGGGCATTGGTAACTTACCTGTAGTTGCGGGTAATCAATCCTTTACGATTACCGATGCCAATGGATGTACCTCAACGTCTTCCATATTAATCACGCAGCCAACGCTGCTCATCGCAACTGCGACTCAAACCACACCTATTCTTTGTTTCGGTGGACAAGCCACCGTTGCTGTAACAGGAAATGGTGGGACTGGGGCATATTCAGGAACAGGATCTTTTAATTCGTTCGCGGGTAATATCACCTATACGATTCAAGATGCTAATGGATGTTCCTCTACCACCACGATACTAATAAGCCAACCATCTTCAGTAACCGCTACATTCAATAATACAAGCGTGACATGCTTTGGATTGAGTAATGGAAGTTCGATCGCCAGTGTTTCCGGAGGTACACCCGGATATACCTACCTTTGGAATACAGGTTCGACTTCAAATTTTATTACCAACCAACTCGCTGGAAACTACACGCTTCAAGTAACCGATGCCAATGGATGCGTATTCTCTTTGAATACTAGCATTACACAGCCTGCTCCTATTGTGGCTACAG
This sequence comes from Crocinitomicaceae bacterium, assembly GCA_040383285.1. Classification (GTDB taxonomy): domain Bacteria; phylum Bacteroidota; class Bacteroidia; order Flavobacteriales_D; family Crocinitomicaceae; genus UBA952. Next base: position 6,029 of record JBEIDV010000005.1, read on the forward strand.
CCAATGTGATATTACCAATCGCATGTTTTGGTGGACAAGCTATAGTTCTTGTGAATGGAGCCGGTGGTACGCCTGGATATTCTGGTAATGGTACATTTAATGAATTTGCTGGAACACATACGTATGTATTGACTGACCAAAATGGATGTGTCGATTCTACAACTATAATTGTAACACAGCCGGCTGCTTTCACTGCGACCGCCACTATTACCTCACCCATTGCATGTAACGGTGGTCAAGCAACAGTTGTAGTTACAGGAACTGGGGGAACAGCTCCATACACGGGCACAGGGACCTTTGTTGTTAATCCTGGGACCTATACATACACCATCATTGATGCTAATGGTTGCTCCGCTACAACTACAATAACAGTAACTCAACCCGCAATTCTCTCTGCAACAGCAACGATAATTAGTCCTATTCTCTGTAATGGAGGTACTGCTCAGGTTCAAGTAAGTGCGATAGGAGGTTCCCTTCCATATAGCGGAACGGGTATATTCACCGTTGTTTCAGGTTCATTCAATTATTTGGTTACTGACGCAAATGGATGTAATACCAATACAAGTATCTCGGTTCCTCAGCCAACATTACTTGTAACGAATGTTGCTTCAACGAATATCACTTGCTTTGGAGCAAATAATGGATCCGCTATCGTATTTAATTCAGGAGGAGTTGCACCACTCTCCGTACTTTGGTCTAATGGATCAACATCGAATAGTATATCCGGCCTATCACCTGGAAATTACTCCGTTACGGTAACCGATGCGAACGGATGTCAGAATGTGAATCCATTTAGTATTACACAACCAAACAACTTGACAGCATCTGCGAATCTAGTAAGTCCAGTTTTATGTTTCAATGGGAATGCAAGTGTATCTGTTTCAGCAGTCGGTGGAACAACACCATATACAGGAATCGGGACGTTCTTTCCTATTGCTGGAAGTTATATGTACATCGTTTCAGACGCCCAAGGCTGTGTGGATACTGCATCAATTACTATAACCCAGCCGACTGCATTGGCTGTTACTGCAACAATAGTTAATCCTATTGCTTGCTTTGGAGGTCAAGCAACCGTGAATATCGCTGCAAATGGTGGCGTTACACCTTATTCAGGAATCGGGAATTTCAATGTTTCGAGTGGCAATCAATCATTCACGGTAACAGATGCCAATGGATGTGCATTTGTTATTTCATTATTTGTACCACAACCTGCTCCATTAATTTCACCAATATCTGCTCAAAATGTCAGCTGTTTCAATGCGGGTAATGGGTCTGCCACAGCGAATCCAATTGGAGGAACTCCAGGATACCAATATTCTTGGTCAACTGGTGGAACAGGACAAACCATTAATAATTTGATTCCAGGTTTGTACACGGTAAATGTTACCGATGCAAATGGTTGTCAAACAACAAATCAAATTACAATAACCCAACCTACCGTGTTATCAATCAATGCTACATTATCTTCACCGGTATTTTGTTTCGGCGGGAATGCCGTGGTTTCAATTAGCGCCAATGGCGGAACACCACCATATACAGGTACAGGTAATTTCAATCAAGCAGCAGGCACGACCACCTATTACGTTACAGATGCTAATGGGTGTATTGACTCCATAGCATTTACTGTTGTTCAACCAGCACAATTAATTGCAAGTGTTTTGCAAACTACCAATGTGCTTTGTTTTGGTGGAACGGCCACGGTTTTCGTTAGCACAACAGGAGGAACTCCATCTGTAACAGGAATTGGCAATTTCACTGTCGCTGCAGGGTGGAATAGTTATACTGTTACGGATAACTATGGTTGCCAAGATACCACGTCCATATTTATCTCTCAACCTACATTACTAGTAGCAAATGCTACCCAAACATCGGCGGTTCTCTGTAACGGGGGTAATGCTGTTATTAATGTAAGCGCATCGGGTGGTACTCCGGGGTACATTGGCCAAGGTAATTTCACAGTAATCGCCGGTACGTATACTTATACTGTTTCTGATACTAATGGGTGTATTGCAAATACTTCTATTACGATTTCACAACCAAATCCATTACAAGCAATCGCTACCGTTACATCTCCAATAGTTTGCAATGCAGGAACAGGTGTTATTACTATTACTGGAGCGGGAGGAACAGCCCCATATACAGGAACTGGTTCATTCACTGTTGTTTCAGGAACATACACCTACCCTATTATTGATGCTAACGGATGTACTTCTTCAATAACTATTACCTTAAATCAACCTCCCGTATTAACGGTAAGCTTAACACAAACGAACGTAAATTGTAATGGGTTTGCTACGGGTTCAATCACCGCAAATCCTGTTGGAGGTCAAGGGCCATACACCTATTTGTGGAGTAACAATCAAGTAACTCAAACCGTTTCAAATTTAGTTGCGGGATCCTATTCGGTGGTTGTTACGGACAACCTTGGTTGTACAGTGAATGGAAATGCAACGATTACTCAACCATTAGCTCCCATACTCCTTCAAGAATCTCATACAAACATTTTATGTTTTGGAAACAATACGGGTTCTATTGATTTATCTGTTAGTGGTGGAACATCTCCTTATTCTTATAGTTGGAGTAACAGTGCCACATCGCAAGACCTTCAAAATTTAATTGCTGGCACGTATATCGTCACAGTTACCGATGCCAATGGATGCATTGCCACGTTGAGCATACCAGTTACACAACCCTCAATACCCCTTACTGTTGGATATACCACAACAAATGTTAGCTGCTTTGGATTGAGCGATGGTTCAATTGATGTTACACCGCTGGGTGGGACTGGTCCGTTTACCTATTATTGGACTACGGGACTTGCATCACAAGACTTAAGTAATTTACCTGCTGGTCAATACATTGTAGCCATAACCGATGCAAACAATTGTGTTACCTCCACACAAATCACTGTCAACCAACCTACGGCACCGCTTAGTGGAACGATTACACAACTTCCAATCACATGTTTTGGTGCTAATGATGGTCAACTTACTGCGAATGCAAACGGTGGTACCGCTCCTTATTCCTATACGTGGTCGCCATCTGGACAAACCGGAAGCATTGCAAGTATGTTAGCACCGGGAACCTATATAGTGTCTATTATTGATGCAAATGGATGTACTGCTGCTGCAACGGATGTACTTGCAACACCACCATCCCTGCTTGCTCAAATGAATATTTCGGATAATGTCGTTTGTTTACCTTCAATCGCAACCGTTACGAATGCGAGTGTTGGAACCTTTAATAGCGTCCTTTGGACCTTATCTAATGGGCAGTCATTTACATCAAACCAATTCACCCTGAATTTAACTTCTGTTGGTTGTATAGATATCACCTTATTAATTACAAATGCAAATGGATGCACGGCTGATACAACCATCAGTGATGCGATTTGCGTTATTCCTGGTCCAACGGCAGCATTTTCAACCGCAAGTCCTGAAATCGATTTCGGTACGGGAGAACTTTCATTCATTAATAATTCTTTAAATTACATTGGTTCAATTTGGCAGTTTGGTGATGGAACCTCATCTACCCTTGACAATCCGATTCATACTTATCCTGCGGCTACAATTGATAGCTATAATGTGATGTTGGTCGTATATGATGCAAACGGTTGTACAGATACCGCATATTCAGTTGTCGAGAGTAACGACTTGGTTCGATTAACTGTTCCAAATGGCTTTACCCCGAATGGGGATGGATTAAATGACATCTTCCTTCCTGTCGTCAGCAATGCCGACCAAATTAAATTTTATAGGTTTGAAGTTTACAACCGTTGGGGGCAATTGGTATTTGAATCATCTAAACCGGGTGAAGGTTGGGATGGTAAATTCAATGGAAAGCTCGCTCAATTTGGTGTCTACAGTTGGAGTGTTCGCTTTGAAGTACCTGAGAATGACCCAGTGAATGCAAGTGGTCACGTTACCCTAATCAAGTAGGCGTTCCTTGTAGAGGAATCTCTTTTGTATCGATTCAAACGGGCGATAAATATAGTATGCATATCCATTATGGATACGAATTTTCTCCACATACTTGTGGTAAATTCTATGCTTCGATCGGATAGCGCCGGTATGTAAGTCGATGTTTCCCAGGTAGGTTATACCATCTTTTTCAAAAACCGCATATAAGGACTGGGTGGCTTGGTCTTTGAGTATAATTCGCTTCCATCCTGTTCTATCCTTATGATAGTGAAATAAAAGGGGTATACTTCGTTCAGATTCCCCAAATTCATTATAAACGGAAAGCATGTCGGATTGAAAATCTAATACATACATGCTATCCCGTATTTTAAACAAGGGGGCAAATGGCACTTTGTAATAAATAGATTGTGTGAAATAATTTGCGCCAACCCATATCTGAGCATCGACCCCGGTTTCTATTTCTTTTTGCTTAGCCCATAACCGTGTACGAACATCTACCCATTTATACTCGGACCGATATAACTCCATCATCAGAGGATCCTCAATATGAATTATTTTTCGGTAGGAAGAATCCACATGATCTAAACTGAAATAATCAAATGCCGGATAATAAGCATTAAAGTTAGAAAAGAACAATTTACTTGTTGTGGTATCCACGATGGGCAGAATATAGTCAAGGAAATAATTCTTTGGTATAGTGAATAAGCGGAGTGAATCAAAATCCATTGAAACGTGATATACTTCTTCCTGACAAATCACGTGAATCTTATCTCGATAATCCTTAATTAAATTTATTCCAATTCCATTTACTGAGATACTATCCTTTACCTTACTCCCATCATACCACAAAATAGCATTTTTATGCCCCGAACGCTTTGGATAAACAAGCAATAAATAATCACCATTATTTGTTACTTCAAAATCAGCTACATGAAATTCCGTGGAGTTAAAAACAGTATCTGGAATACCTGGAGCTTTTACAACTACCTGGTTCATAGATTGGCTTTTTAAAGGCTTTAATGCCAATTTAATGAAAATGGTATCCGTTGAATTTCTTATCGCCTGATACCGGTAGGATAATGGTTCATACATCGGATGCACTGCGGAAACTACCAGAAGTTGTATTGCATCATTCCACACAATTTGTGCATTTCCAGAATAGTTAGATTTCCTCGTTAGAATGGAATCGCCAACTGTAAGTGATAGGTTTACATTAGGAATCGGTTCAAGCGAATTGCGGTCAATGCATGAAATACGTATTTGATTTTGTGCAAATACCGATGATAGAGAGATCCAAGAAATAAGGATAATAAATGGCTTCAATAAACTGGTTTATTTAGTCAAACGCTAAACCGCAACGTTTAAAACACTAAACGAAGTAATTCCAACCAAACGTATCTTCTATCTTTCCAATTTTCAAGGCATCTAGGTGATCTTTGATTTTGTTGGATAAGGTGCGTGACTCCATTGAAGGTAATTTAAATACCTCATCCTTATATCCAATGATATCAATTTGTGCTAAGGTAGCCGCTGTCCCTGCACCAAAGGCGTCTTGCATAGTCCCATCACGTAAGGCCTGAACGACCTCTTCTACGCTAACTTTACGTTCTTCAATAGAGATACCCCATTCACTTGCCAATTCAAGGATTGAACGTTTCGTAATTCCTCTTAAAATGGTATCTTGCTCTTCTGAAGGTGTTATCAAGGTATCATTAATTTGGAAAACAATATTCATGGTTCCAGATTCCTCAATGTATTTATGCTCTTTGGCATCAGTCCAAACCAACTGGTGAAAATTATGATCTTGTGCTTGTTTCGCGGGATATAAACTTGCCCCATAATTGCCTGCGGCTTTAGCCCTACCCACACCACCTTGTGCTGCACGCGTATAATATGGTTCTATCTTAACGCGCACTGGTTCTGCATAGTAATTCCCAACGGGAGAAAGAAGAATCATAAACTTGTAGGTATCCGAAGGTTTTATTCCAACCCATGCATCCGTAGCGAACATAAACGGCCTGATATACAAAGAAAAGCCTGGTTTATTTGGCACCCACGCAGAATCAACTTCAACTAATTTACGAATTGATTCTATAAATATATCCTCAGGTACTTCAGGCATACACATGCGCATCGCCGACTCATTAAATCGTTTAGCATTCATGTTTGGTCTAAATACGGAAAGCCTTCCATCTTCATGCTTATAGGCCTTTAACCCTTCAAAAATACTCTGACCATAATGTATAGCCGACATGGCTGGATGCATTGGAATATCTTGAAAAGGGATAATTTTGGCCTCTTGCCATTTCCCATCCGCATACTCCATAATAAACATGTGGTCAGTAAATACCCTTCCAAATGGAAGATTATCCCAATCCACTTGATTAACGGCAGAAACGTTGCACTGCTCCACTGAAATGGTAAGTTCTGATATTGCCATCCTTGAAAAATTGTACGCGAATATACGCCGAATTAACTATGTGAACAACTAAATTCAACCAAGGCAAGGTAATAAATGTTACATTTACTCGTCTTTTTATCCATGCAAAAAAATCCAATCGACATCCTCTCAACCTTTTGGGGTCACAAGGCATTTCGGCCTTCCCAAGAGCCTGTCATTCATGCAATTCTTGAGAAAAAGGATGTATTAGCATTGCTACCAACCGGAGGGGGAAAATCAATTTGCTTTCAAGTTCCTGGGTTGGTAATTGGCGGGGTCACCCTCGTAATTTCTCCATTAATCGCACTCATGGATGATCAAGTTAAGTCGCTCAAATCGAAAGGAATACGTGCCACTGCAGTTACCAGCGCCATGGGATATAGAGAAATCGATATCCTGCTTAATAACGCCGCATTAGGTGCGTATGATTTTCTTTATGTATCTCCTGAACGAATTCAAACCTCTCTATTTCAGGAACGCTTTAAGCAAATGCCCGTAGGTCTAATTGTTGTTGACGAAGCCCATTGTATTTCAGAATGGGGACATGACTTTCGACCGTCATACATGAATATTCGACTGCTTCGTGAAATAAAACCCACTATTCCAATTGTTGCGTTAACAGCTACGGCTACTAATAAGGTGAAAAAGGACATTTGTGAAGCACTTGAACTTCGTGATCCTGTCATTCATGAAGTAAGTTTTTATAGAGAGAATTTAAGCTACGAAGTCATTCATACCCCAAATAAAATGGGAAGTATTATTGCCTATTGCAACGGTAAGGATCACATGACCGGAATTGTTTATTGTGCAACTCGTAAAGCGGTCAAAGAATTGGCTAAGGTATTTATGTCCAATAAACTGAATGCAAGTATATATCACGGCGGCATGAGTCCAGAAGACCGGAGTGCATCATTAAATTTGTGGATGTCAGGCTCCATGCCGATCATGATTGCTACGAATGCCTTTGGAATGGGCATTGACAAACCCAATGTACGTTATGTGCTGCATTATGATTTTCCTGAGAATATTGAATCGTATGTTCAAGAGGCAGGCCGAGGAGGCCGGGATGGACAACAAGCACGTTCCATTGTTTTTATTGATGGAACCGAGACAGATTCGTACCTTAAGCGCTTTAATCTGAAGTTTCCTGAAATTTCGCTTATTAAATCGTGCTATCAACAGTTAATGAGCAACCTAAGGATTGCCATAGGATCGGGCAAAAATGAAACCTATCCCATAGACCTTAACCTCATCGCTCAAGAGTTATCCGTCAGCTACATTGAAGTCTACAACATGTTAAAAATTCTTGAATTAAACCAAGAATTATATTTCAACGAATCCTCATACCATCCACCTAAAGTTAGACTCTTAGTTCATGGATTAGACCTTTATAATTTCCAAATTAAATACCCAGAAACACATCCTGTTATTCAATTAATTGAAAAAATTTCAGGACAAGACGAACAACTTTCCGCATCATTTCAGTCAGCTAAAGCTGCCACAGCACTAAAAATAACAGAACTCCGCCTCCATGAACTACTCACTTTTCTTGATTTAAATGGCATCATTGAATATACACCTGCCATACACTCACCTACCGTTACTTTTCTTAATGAACGAAGACCAGATGATTATTTTCAACTGTCCTACGAATCATATAGCCACCGAAAACAATTAGCCAAACAAAAACTAGATTCGGTTATTAACTATTTAGAATCCACCACTTGCCGCTCACAAACCATATTGGGGTATTTCGGACAAGAAGCGACTCCTTGTTTAACCTGTGATAGTTGTCAAAAGGCAAATATTCCAATTGAACGAACCGAAGAATTCATCCTTGAAGCCTTGAGCATCCCACTCGGTTACTTGGAATTACTTGAACGCATACCCTTACCAACGGATGATTTAAAACTAGTAATCCGTGACATGCAACTCACGCAGAAAATTCAGCTTATAGACGGGAAGTTCTACCGTTAAATTAGATTCCATGTTAAAAAACTTGTTCTCAAAATCTTTTGGGCCTGAAATCGTCATCCCCTTACTTTTTATCGCTTTTCTTATCGGTCATGAATTTATTCCATCCAGTCTTTCGAATTGGACGATGGGGATGTTTTGCTATCTATTTTTATTAACGCTGATTTGTGTTTTCCTCAAAAAAATAAGGCCCCGCCATGTACTTCCAATGTTTATATGCTTACAGGTTATATTAGGGTATACCGCAATAGAAACGCCGCTACCCGCTCAAAAGGAATCAAGTCCAGTGTATCGAATTATAGCCTTAAAACAAACACATGCTAATTTCTATCAAGCCATCGGACAGCGGTATGTGCTTGAAAAGGGAAATATCTATCCAACCAATCAACAAACCCTGTGTTTAATGAATAATAAATCAGGGATTGCACTTGGAGACTTAATCTTTTCGGAAATCCCCTCAGAAGCCATTAAAAATTCAGGAAACCCCGGAAGCTTTGACATAGAATCATATTACTTAACTAAGGGGATTCAACGCCAATGCTTAATGTATAAGTCATACATTAAAATTGGTCACATTGAACCTAGTGACATTTGGATTCACACGATAAGGAATTGGTTTGAGCGCTCCTTTGAACAGCACTTAAGGGGTTCTTCGCTTGGCTTAGCTAAAGCACTTTTATTAGGAAATACCTCAGAAGTTAGTCAATCGAGTAAACAGTCCTTTTCGGCAACAGGTGCCATTCATGTGTTAGCGGTATCGGGAATGCATATTGCCTTATTTGCAGCGTTACTTTTATATGGTTTCGGTTTGTTTCCACGCATTGTATCTCGCTACAGCGCCATCATTATCACCTTAATCGTTCTATGGTGTTACGCCTGGCTTACGGGGTTCTCACCTTCAGTAATGCGTTCAGTAGCTATGTTTACACTCATCCAAATCGGACAAATTGTTCAACGTACAACGAGTCCAAATCATACCCTATTATGGTGTGCTTACTTAATGTGCCTTTTTGATCCTGTCTGTATTTATGACATTGGGTTTCAATTATCCTTCGGTGCAGTTTATGGGATTCAAACGTACAAGGATCGGATTTCGTCCGTGTGGACACCAACCGCTAAATCCTTGAAATTTGTTTGGGAGCATTCATCCATAGCACTTGCTGCGCAACTTTTTACTACCCCTTTGATTTTATACTATTTTCATACATTTCCCAATTACTTTCTAATTGCAAATCTGGGAATTGTTATACTTTCAGGGCTTGCCATGTATCTTGGTTTTGGGTTTCTACTGTTAGGATGGGTTCCGCTAATCGGATCCATCTTAGGATTTATTTTCAGTTTATCCCTTAATATAATGGATTCATTCATTACACTCATAGCCCAAATTCCTGGATCCGTTGAAGGAGGTTTTTCATTAACGCGTTGGCAACTCCTGATCGTGTTTGCTATCCTTATTTGGATCTTACATGGCAAGGCACCGAGATGGAGTAAATTTGCCATAGGTATTTTGCTTTTGGCCGGGATCAGCTTCAAACGATACATTAATCAAACAGAAACACACCTTCTGATTTTGAAAGCAAAGCACCCAATGCTTATTTACAAAAACAACACCCGAGTAACACTATTTTCAGGTGCATTCAATTCTGAAAAAAACTTCAAGCGAATACTTTCTGATTATCAAAAAATCTATCCATACCAACACCTACAAATCCGAATATTAGAAAATAATAGCTCAATAAAGATTAACCAATCGGAGATTCAACTATCACATTCCGAATTAGTCGTTAAGGGAAAACATCCATATCGGATTGAATTTAAATCGAATGGAGCGTATTTGCTCCGAACCTTAGACAAAAAAACTCAATTGATTACCCCATATACTAAATTATCTTATTGATTTCCTGTCATCGTAAGGATGTAGTTCACTGCATTGGCTGCATTCACAAATCCACCGGTAATACAAAGTTGATTCATTTTAAGTTTCTTTTTACTTCCAGGAATCCGAACTTTCTTTTTATACGAGGTTGTTGTTTTCATCAATACCTCTTTTACCTGAACGGCTGTCAGGGTTGGGAAATAACTTCGGATTAATGCCGCTACCCCAGCGGTTGCAGGACAAGCCATTGATGTACCCGAAGCATCTTCATATTTACCATCCGGAACGGTTGAATAAATATCTACCCCTGGAGCAAAAAAATCAACACTGGTCGCACCATAATTAGAAAATTCGGCAAGAATTTGCTTAGGTTTTCTCGAAGCACCAGATGCACCTACGTCAATCCAATTTGGAAACGTTGTTCCTGATCTCGCTATGCGTGTGGGGTAAGAATCCTCAATATCCTTGTCTTTCGCGTCATTACCCGCCGCATGAACCAAGAGTACATCGTGATCCATGGCATACTTTACCGCTTCGTCTACATAATCCTTATGGAGTACATAATATTTACCAAACGACATATTAATCACTTTTGCCCCATTGTCTACGGCATAACGTATCGCATTGGCTACGTCTTTGTCCCGCTCATCTCCGTTCGGTACAGCTCGAAGGACCATTATTCTCGCATTATTAGCTACTCCGTCGATTCCGATTCCATTTCCTCTAGTTCCAGCAATGATTCCAGAAACATGTGTTCCATGCATCGCATCTGGTCCTTCGTAACGGTTGCAGCCATAAAAGCGTTGAGATAAATTATTGGGATCGTCGCCAACGATACTCGCTCGCACGCTATCGGCATCAATGGAAGCCATTTTCACTTGCCCTTCAAACATGGAAAGGGCACCGGAAATTTCATGATCTAATTGTTCTGGAGATAAAGAGATAAAAAACAACTTTATTCGGCTTTGAATTTTCTTTTCGACTTCGTTCTGCGGAACGTAGCTCGCGTTGGTCTCTTTCGAAAACACCCCATTAGATGCATCTTTTACATGTTGCATATAATCCGCAAGCATTTTGATGTTCTGATAGGTCGCCGCGTTCTTTGCAACTTCCTCGTCATACTTCTTCTTTTGTGCTTGATACGTTTCAAAACGCGCTTTATCAACTGCTGGAATTTCATCCGCACGCTTATCACCAAAATACTTTCTATCAATAAAAACTAATCGTTTTAACTCGGTTGCCTCGTCCTGAATATCCTCAGTAGGACCACCAAGGAAAGACCATCCGTTTACATCATCCACGTAGCCATTATTATCATCGTCTTTTCCGTTTCCTGGGATTTCATCTTCATTAACCCAAATCACATCTTTTAAATCCTCATGATCCGTTTCAACACCACTATCGATTACCGCAACAATTACAGGAATTGACTTTTTACCTGTAAGAATTTCATAAGCCTCATTGGCCGCTGTACCGTATACTTTATCTTTTTTAGGACTTTTCAAATGCCAATTAATTTCTTCCTTCGGTTGAGCCAAAGCAAATGAAATGGAAAGCACCAATGCCGCATAAACGCTTAAAAATTTTCTCATGTGATTTTATTTTAAGGGGCGAAGATAAGAAATTCCCATAATTAATTTTGATATACATATAAAGGATATTTAATCGAGATTAGCCAACATTTATCTTACTTTTGCATTGAAAAAAAATCAAACAAATGATACAAGAAACACAATGCTTAATCGTTGGTTCAGGTCCTGCTGGATATACTGCCGCTATTTATGCAGCGCGCGCAGACATGAAACCGCTTATGTATGAAGGCCTTCAACCAGGCGGACAATTGACCACAACAAATGAAGTTGAGAATTTTCCAGGATACCCTCATGGTGTAAGTGGTCCTGAAATGATGATTCAACTTAAAGAACAAGCGCTTCGATTTGAAACCGATATCCGTTCGGGTTTTATTACGAAAGTTGATTTTTCCGGGGACGTGCATAAATGTTGGGCTGATGATGGGACAGAAATTCACGCGAAAACTGTAATTATTGCTACGGGAGCTTCTGCAAAATATATTGGACTTGAAAGCGAACAGAAATATCTTCAAACAGGCGGTGGTGTTTCCGCTTGCGCCGTATGTGATGGGTTTTTCTATCGCGGACAAGAAACTGTGATCGTTGGAGCGGGTGATTCAGCCTGTGAAGAAGCACATTATCTATCTAAGCTTTGTACAAAAGTTACCATGTTGGTTCGTAAGGATGAGTTCAGAGCATCTAAAATCATGGCGGAACGCGTGAAAAACACACCTAACATTGAGATCTTGTTTAATACGGAAACGGAGGAAGTTTTGGGAGACGGGCAACTTGTCACCGGGGTAAGGGTTAAAAATTCGGTAACTGGAGAATTAAGAGAAATTCCATGCACGGGATTTTTTGTGGCTATTGGACACAAACCGAATACTGATATTTTCGCTGATTACATACACCTAGACGAAACAGGATACATTAAATACGAGCAACCAGGTTCTTCTAAAACCAATGTAGCTGGAGTATTTGTAGCTGGGGATGCTGCGGACAAAACATACCGTCAAGCCATCACGGCTGCAGGAACTGGTTGCATGGCCGCCTTGGACGCTGAACGCTTTTTGGCAAGTCAGCATTAACATTTAACCAACTAAGCAGTTAAAGGGACAGCTAGGCTGTCCTTTTTCATTTATACTGGGCTGATTTTTCGAATAAAAATCACACCTTTTTGTGCAATTAATTTGAATTAAAGTGCGGCAAATCCAACGAAAAAAGTAAATTTGCTCGCGAATAAAACTAAACATCCGAAATCATGGATACAAGTTCAAACATAAATTACCTTCCGCTTCTAATGCAAGTAGCTGTAGCAGCGGGTTTTGTGGTTTTTACCTTAGTGGCAACACACCTCTTATCACCACGTGTTAAAACAAAGGTTAAAGAAGAAAACTTTGAATGTGGAATAGAATCACAAGGAAACGCCAGATTCCCTGTATCTATTCGATATTTTATGACCGCAATTCTCTTTGTGCTTTTTGATGTTGAAGTGATTTTCTTCTATCCATATGCAGTTAATTTTCATCAACTTAAACTAGAAGGGCTTTTAGCTGTTGTTATGTTTGTAGCCTTCTTTTTGATAGGCTTTATTTACGTTCGTAAAAAAGGAGCATTAGAATGGGAAAAATAGAAGACTTAGAAGTAATAAATGGGGAAGGTTATCAGTTAACCACCCTAGACAAGGCAGTTGCCCTAGCACGAGCTAATTCCGTATGGCCGCTACCTTTCGCTACCTCTTGCTGTGGTATCGAATTTATGGCCACCATGGGTTCAACGTATGATTTATCTCGATTTGGAATGGAGCGCATGAGCTTTACTCCTCGACAGTCAGATTTATTGATTGTTGCGGGAACCATATCAAAAAAATTAGCCCCCGTACTTAAAAAAGTATATGAGCAAATGGCCGAACCGAAATGGGTATTATCCGTTGGTGCATGTGCGTCATCGGGAGGAATTTTTGATACCTACAGCGTTCTACAAGGAATTGATCGAATCATCCCTGTAGATGTTTATGTTCCCGGCTGTCCTCCCCGTCCGGAGCAAATCATTGATGGTGTTATGAACATTCACAGACTCGTCAAACACGAACCCATGCGACGTAGATACAGCGAGGAATACAGACACTTATTGGGTAATTATGAAATCGAAGTAACCAATGCCGACAATGACAAATAACTCACTACTTGACTTGTTGCAGGAACATCTTGGAACTAAGCTAATTGCTTCTGAAGTTCTCTTCGATACGCTTGTTATTGAAATCTCACCTTCCGAAGCGTATGATGTGATCGATTTTATAAAGAACGACACTACCCTATCTTTTAATTTCTTAACCTTGATTGGCGCTGTTCATTATCCGGAAGAGAAAGGAAGAGAATTATGTGTTGTTTATCACATGCACAGCTGGAAAAATGCCATTCGCCTTCGAATCAAATCATACCTTTCACAAGAAAATCCAAGCATTAAAAGTTTAACCACCTTGTTTGATGGGGCAAACTGGCAGGAACGAGAAACATTTGATTTTTTCGGAATTCAATTCGAAGGACATCCAAACATGACGCGAATCCTGAATATGGATGAGATGGATTACCACCCCATGTTAAAACAGTATCACCTTGAGGATGAAACCAGAGAAGACAAGGATGATCGATTTTTTGGACGTTAATTGTTGAATGATGGAACAAACAGACAATCTTATAAAACTTTCGAATGGCCAAGTGCTTTCTAAAGAAACCATTGATGGCGATATAGCAACCATAAATTTTGGTCCTACTCACCCTGCTACCCATGGTATTTTTCAAAACATTTTAACCGTTGACGGCGAGAAAATTCTCACCTCTGTTCAAACCGTAGGATATATCCATCGGGCGTTTGAAAAATTAGCGGAACGCCGCCCGTATAATCAAATTACACCGATTACTGACCGTTTAAATTATTGTTCTTCTCCGATCAATAATCTCGGTTGGCACATGACCGTTGAAAAATTACTTCAAGTGGAGGTTCCAAAACGCGTTCAATACATGCGTGTCATTATAATGGAATTAGCACGTATTGCTGACCATTTAATTTGTGATTCTATTATTGGCGTAGATACCGGCGCATTGACTAGCTTCTTTTATCCATTCTATGAACGTGAGAAAATCTACGAACTATATGAAGAAATGTGTGGCGCTCGACTCACAACCAACATCGGTCGTATTGGAGGTTTCGATAAAGATTTTACTCCAGTTTTCCATGAAAAATTAAAAGAATTCTTAAAAACCTTCCCTAAGGCATTTGAAGAGTGGAACGGAATGCTTGAACGCAACCGTATTTTTATGGATCGTACCAAAGGCGCGGGTCCAATTTCTGCAGAACGTGCTTTAGCCTATGGATTTACAGGGCCAAATCTCCGAGCAGCCGGTGTAGATTATGACGTTAGGGTGATGCATCCCTATTCATCTTATGAAGATTTCGATTTTACCATTCCAGTTGGTGTAAATGGTGACACCTATGACCGTTTTATGGTACGTCAAGAAGAAATACGCCAGAGTTTACGAATTATCCACCAAGCATATAATAATTTACCCGAAGGCCCATTCCATGCCGACATTCCTGAGTTTTTCTTACCAGAAAAAAAGGATGTGTACAACAACATGGAAGCCTTAATTTATCATTTCAAAATTGTAATGGGTGAAAGCGATGTACCAGTTGGAGAAGTGTTTCACAGCGTGGAAGGAGGAAATGGAGAATTGGGTTATTATCTGATTAGTGACGGCGGAAGAGCACCTTATAGATTACAATTTAGAAGACCTTGTTTTATTTATTATCAAGCCTACCCTGAGATGATTTCAGGAGCGAACATTAGCGATGCGGTCATTACCTTAAGTAGCATCAACGTGATTGCAGGCGAATTAGATGCATAAGATATGAGCCATACCTCACAACCCGTATTTGACCCCAATGAAGTTGTTGTATTTTCAGACTCCATGATGCAACAAATGAATGAGGTAGTTAAAAAATTCCCTCAGGATAAAGAAAAAAGTGCCCTTATTCGAATGCTACACATTGCCCAAGCCGAATATGGTTGGTTAAGTGTTCCAGTAATGAATAAAATTGCTGAATTCCTAAAGATTCAATCCATTGAAGTATATGAGGTAGCTACATTCTATACCATGTTCCACCTGCAACCCGTTGGAAAACATGTATTAGAAGTTTGTCGCACCGGACCTTGTATGCTGGTAGGAAGTGATCAACTGATACAACACATTGAAAATAAACTAAATATTAAAGTGGGAGAAACTACGTCAGACGGCATGTTTACCCTAAAAACAGCTGAATGCTTAGGAGGCTGTGGATACGGTCCCCTACTTCAATGTCGAAATAAATACCACGAGCATTTATCCATAGAAAAAGTAGATGCCTTAATTGAACAATACCGAAACGGTGAAATCCAGTAAGCCCGATTGATATGAAAAACAGAAGATTGTTATTAGAACATGTGGATGTCCCTGGAATCGACGGAATCGATGTGTATGTTAAACAAGGTGGATATGCTTCTCTTGAGAAAGCCTTAAAGAAGATGTCCCCAGAAGATGTCGTAGAAGAAGTTAAAAAATCTGGATTGCGCGGACGCGGAGGTGCTGGTTTCCCAACCGGAATGAAATGGTCCTTCCTTGCTAAGCCAGAAGGAGTTCCAAGATATTTAGTATGCAATGCGGATGAATCTGAACCCGGTACATTCAAGGATCGCTATTTAATGGAAAAAATTCCACATCTCCTCATTGAAGGGATGATTTTATCTTCATATGCTTTAGGTGCAAATCAATCGTACATATACATTCGAGGTGAATTCATGTATGTATTGAATATTCTGGAAAAAGCGATTGCTGAAGCCTATGCCAAAGGATATTTAGGAAAGAATATTTTGGGAAGCGGCTACGATTTAGATTTAGTGGTAACCCCAGGTGGAGGTGCCTACATTTGTGGAGAAGAAACTGCATTGTTAGAATCCCTTGAAGGAAAACGCGGAAACCCACGCATTAAACCTCCGTTCCCTGCCGTAAAAGGTCTTTGGGGCTGTCCGACCGTTGTTAATAATGTAGAATCAATCGCAGCAGTTGTGCCAATCGTTCGCGATGGTGGTGATGCCTATGCAGCAATTGGAATTGGCAGAAGTACAGGAACCAAATTAATTTCTGCCTGCGGTAATTTGGCACGACCAGGTGTTTATGAAATCGATTTAGGGTTAAGTGTGGAAGAATTCATTTACGGCGACGATTATTGCCGAGGAATTGCAAACGGTAAACAATTGAAAGCCTGTGTTCCTGGAGGATCATCTGTTCCAATTTTACCCCATTTTCTAGTAACTAAAACAGCCACAGGAGAAGATCGATTAATGACCTATGAAAGTTTGGCTGAAGGTGGATTCGCAAGCGGATCGATGCTAGGTTCCGGTGGATTTATCGTATTCGATGAGGATCAGTGCATCGTAAGAAATACATGGAACTTTGCACGATTCTATGCCCACGAATCATGTGGACAATGTTCACCTTGTCGTGAAGGTACCGGTTGGATGGAAAAAGTATTGTCTCGGATTGAACACGGACAAGGCCACATGCATGACATCGACTTACTCGCTGACATAAATAAGAAAATTGAAGGAAATACAATTTGTCCTTTAGGTGATGCTGCCGCATGGCCCGTAGCTGCTGCAATTCACCATTTCAGGGAAGAATTCGAATGGCACATCAAGCATCCTTCGGAGGCTCAGACAAGAAACTATGGTTTAATTCAGCAACCTGTGGTTGCCTAACGTATTGATGATGGTAAAAGTAACAATCGACGGAATAGAGGTTGAAGTAGAACCAGGAACGAGTATTTTAAATGCTGCCCGTAAAATCGGTGGTGATGCAGTTCCACCAGCCATGTGCTACTACAGTAAACTTCCAGGAACGGGCGGTAAATGCCGTACGTGTTTAGTAGAAGTAGCTGCCGGCTCTGCAGCAGACCCTAGACCTATGCCAAAACTCGTTGCTTCATGTTCTACCCCTGTCCAAGATGGAATGGTAGTAAACAACAAGACGAGCGAGCGTGTACACAACAACCGAGGTGGTGTAGTTGAATTCTTATTAGCTAACCACCCCTTAGACTGCCCAATTTGTGATCAAGCAGGTGAATGTCACTTACAAGATTTAGGCTATGAGCACGGAAGTGCTAAAACCCGATATGAAGAAGAGCGCAGAACCTTCGACCCTATTGATATAGGTAACAAAATCAAATTGCACATGAATCGATGCATACTTTGTTATCGATGTGTATTTGTTGCTAATCAGTTAACAGAAAACCGGGTGCATGGTGTACTGCATCGCGGAGAACATGCAGAAATCTCAACTTTTATTGAACAAGCAGTAGATAACGACTTCTCTGGAAATATGATTGATGTTTGTCCAGTAGGTGCCCTAACCGATAGAACCTTTCGATTTAAAAGCCGCGTGTGGTTTTTAAAACCAATGGAAGCGGAAAGATCATGTAATAAATGCTGCGGTAAAGCCGTGGTTTGGATGTTTGGAAATGAGATTTATCGAGTGACCGCAAGAAAAGATAAATATGGTGAGGTAGAAGACATTGACGGAAAAACAGCATGGTTATGTAATGACTGTCGATTCGAGCACAAAAGCGCCAATGATTGGAGTATTGCTGGACCACGAGTTATTAACCGCCATTCGGTAATATCACAGGGGAAATATGCCACGAGTATGGAAAAACCCGTTAAACGTATAGGCTAATGGAAACATTTTTTTGGATAGATAAACTGGTGTTAGTGTTGTTGTTATTTCTAATTTCATTAGGAATTGCCGCATATCAAACATATTTTGAACGTAAACTCGCAGGGTGGATTCAAGACCGTGTCGGACCAGATCGCGCCGGAAAGTTTGGAATACTTCAACCCATCGCAGATGGTGTTAAAATGTTCATGAAGGAAGATTTTACTCCTGCCAATGCAGACAAATGGTTATTTATTTTGGGACCAGGAATTGCCATGTTTACCTCATTAATAACCAGTTCAATTATTCCTTGGGGTCCTGATTTACAGTTGTTCGGAAGATCTATTTCCCTGCAAGTGGCCGAAATAAACATTGGAATTTTGTTTGCGTTTGGAATAATTTCGATTGGGGTTTATGGGATAATGATTGGTGGATGGGCATCGAATAATAAGTATTCACTTTTCGGTGCTATACGCGCCTCTTCCCAAATGATCTCTTATGAATTAGCGATGGGGATTTCAGCCATCACAATAATCATGATTTCTGGAAGTTTAGATTTACGAGCGATAGTTGAAAGTCAACATGGCATGAATTGGAATATTTTCTATCAACCTGTTGCGTTCGTTGTTTTCTTTATTTGTGCACTTGCAGAAACCAACCGTGCACCTTTCGATTTACCTGAATGTGAAAATGAGTTAATCGGTGGTTATCATACTGAATATAGCTCGATGAAATTAGGGTTATTCCTATTTTCAGAGTACGTAGCGATGTTTGTATCTTCTGCGTTGATGGCAATTTTATTTTTCGGTGGCTATAATTTCCCGGGAATGGATTACTTAAAAGATAGCCCTAACCTACTTGCATTGATTAGTGTTATGGTGTTTTTTGCCAAGATATTCGTCTTCATTTTTGTCTTTATGTGGATACGTTGGACCATCCCTCGCTTTAGATTCGATCAGTTGATGCATTTGGGATGGAAAGTATTGATTCCAATTGCATTGGTTAATATGCTAATCACTGGATTTGTAGTTGCACTTTATGAACATTGGTTTTAATTAGTTACTATGGAAAGTCTTACCAATAGAAAAGTAGTTGTTTCGGATAAACCCATGACCTTCATGGAGAAACTATATATTCCTGCGATTATCAAAGGAATGCTCGTTACCTTCCGACACATTTTAATGCGTAGAAAAACCATTAAATATCCAGAAGAGACCCGTGAGTTCGCTCCTGTTTATCGAGGGATGCACGTATTGAAACGTGACGAACAAGGTAGAGAGAACTGCACCGCATGCGGATTGTGCGCTGTGGCTTGTCCTGCAGAAGCGATAACCATGACTTCAGCAGAGCGGACTAAAGATCAAAAAGACTTATACCGTGAGGAAAAATATGCCTCAATGTATGAAATTAATATGTTGAGATGTATATTTTGTGGTTTGTGCGAAGAGGCATGCCCAAAAGAAGCAATTTTCTTAACAGATCGCTTAGTTCCTACACAATTTGAACGAGGTGAATTTATTTATGGAAAGGATAAGCTAGTAGAATCAACCGATCATCGGATCGATATTACGAAAAGACAATTCACGGGAAAACGAGGTACGATATGATAGCAACAATTATAACACAACTTTTGGGTGCATTAGCAGTGGCATCCGCTATGATGGTGGTATTGAGTAAACATCCTGTGCGCAGCGTGCTTTATTTGGTAGTTACATTCTTTTTCATTTCTGGCTTATACATTATGATGAATGCACAGTTCTTAGCGATTGTAAATATCATCGTTTATGCAGGCGCAATCATGGTACTTTTCCTTTTTGTATTGATGCTACTCAATTTGAATAAGGATGCGGAACCTAAAACTCCCTCCATCATTTGGATTATTTCTACGGTTGCTGGAGGTGTATTATTCCTTGTTATCATCGCAGCGCTAAAAGATATCGTACTTGTAAGCCAAAAAGATGACCTTGTTCCTATATCAAACATTGGATTAGTAGAAAATCTTGGGAATACACTCTTTACAAAATTTGTCGTTCCGTTTGAAGTATCAAGCATTCTTTTCATTTCCGCGATGGTAGGTGCAATATTACTTGCGAAACGCGATAAACCAACAATAGATTAATATGGGGTCAACAGCAACAGTCAATATTGACTTTTTCGTCATTTTATCTTCTTTACTTTTTGTAATTGGAGCTTTTGGTGTAATGATCCGCCGAAACATGATTGTACTATTGATGTGCATTGAACTCATGTTAAATGCAGTCAATTTATTACTCGTATCGTTCTCAACATATTACGGGAATGCGGATGCACAAATTTTTGTATTCTTTATTATTGTAGTAGCAGCTGCAGAAGCAACGGTTGGACTATCTATACTCATTCTTGCTTACCGTCATTTGAGAACCATTGACGTAAGTTTATTCAATAAACTAAAAGGATAATCATGTCGATTTCAATACTTCTAATCATATTATTGTGCTTGCCGCTTTCAGGTGCACTCATCAATGGATTATTTGGCAAATACTTACCTAAAATAATATCAGGTGGAATTGGTACCGCAATGGTTGCCCTTTCCTTTGTAATTGTTCTAAGTTTATTCGGTCAAATCACTGAACCAGTAAAAGTCACCTTGTTCAATCTTATACAGTTAGATAGCTTTGATATTAATGCTAGTTTTCTAATCGACCAACTTTCTGTTTGGATGGCGCTGATTATCACGGGAATCGGAACCTTAATTCATATTTTCTCCATGGGCTATATGTCTCATGATACAGGGTATTATAAATTTTTTACCTATCTGAATCTCTTCATTTTTGCAATGTTATTACTTGTTTTAGGGAGTAACTATTTTATACTATTCTTTGGGTGGGAAGGTGTTGGTATTTGTTCGTTCTTGCTTATTGGTTTTCATTACAGCGACCCGGAGAAGGGAATTGCAAATAGTCTAGCCGCAAGAAAAGCATTTGTTATGAATCGAATTGGAGATGCAGGCTTAGTGTTTGCCATTTTCATGATTCTTAATACGTTTCATACCCTTGAATTCGATGGCATTGCAAAAATGGTACAAGGAGGTGGTGTGGAAGGAATTTCTATAAACAGTGTGCTAATTATTGCCATTACCCTATGTCTGTTTTTAGCAGCGACAGGAAAAAGTGCTCAAATCCCTTTATTTACATGGTTACCAGACGCTATGGCTGGACCTACCCCTGTTTCCGCGCTTATCCATGCTGCGACTATGGTTACGGCGGGTATTTATATGGTAACTCGTTCAAATTTCTTGTTTGAGTTGGCGCCTTACTCAAAAGACGTGATGTTGTACATTGGTATTGCAACATCATTAGTTGCTGCATTTATGGCCTTACGGCAAAACGATATCAAAAAAGTGTTGGCATATTCAACTGTGTCTCAATTGGGACTTATGGTTGTTGCGCTGGGACTTGGAGCATATACGGTAGCTATTTTTCACGTAACCACGCACGCCTTCTTTAAAGCTTTGTTGTTTTTAGGTTCTGGAAGTGTAATCCACGGAATGTCGGATGAACAAGATATTTGGTTGATGGGTGGACTGCGTAAGATTATGCCTATTACCCACCTAACGTTCTTAATTGGAACCTTGGCAATCTCTGGATTTCCACTCTTATCAGGGTTTTATTCAAAAGATGAAATTATTGGACATTTATTTGCTGAAAACCCAATACTTTATGGGGTAATCATGTGCTCGGTAGTATTGACTGCCGTTTACATGTTTCGTTTATATTTCCTAACCTTTCATGGAAGTTTTAGAGGGACCAAACATCAAAAAGATCATGCACATGAAAGTCCCATAAGCATGACGCTACCGCTCGTTATTCTAGCTATTTTATCTGTATTCGGTGGGCTGCTCAATTTGCCAGGATTATTTTTACATGAAGGGGCACATTGGTTAACCCATTATTTAGCGGGCGCACCAGGTCTCGGATTAATCGAGCATCCTGAAGCCGCAGTGAATACGACAATATTGCTTATGGCTGTTGCATCAACCGTAAGTATCGGTGTGTTAATTTGGGCCTATTTAACCTATGCAAAGAAAGGAGCTATTGCGCGTAAAGACAGCGAGTTAAGCGGATGGGAAGTACTTTCTAACCGTAAATTATATTGGGATGAGTTATACCATCTTTTAATCGTTAAACCTTCCGAATTTCTTGGAACGATGTTAAATAATTTGGTGGAAGGAAAAATATTAAACGCTGGAATAGTTGGACTTGCTACACTTACTGAAAAAACAGGCACCCAGGTTAGGAAATTACAAAACGGGTTAGTATCCAGCTACCTACTTTGGATGGTGATTGGATTAATAATGCTTATCGTGTTTTACCTTATAAATACATTAAATTGGAACTAGTAATATTACCCCTCGTATTTGGAATTCTTTCCTTTTTCATTCCCGTTAAATGGGTTCGTGTTAGTACCTTAATTTTTGCTTTCAGTTCATTGATTGTAGGAATTACGAGACTCTTGTTTTTCGATCCCAACTATATGGAGTATATTTTTCATACTGGAAAAGTGTATAAACTCGGATTAACCTTTGAAATGGGTTATGACGGTATAGGAATCGTGATGTTAGCCTTAAGTAATTTAGTGATTTTCTTAGTCGCCTTAGCTAATTTCAATAAAGAAGAAGCAAATGCCCCTCGGTTTGCCGGACTAATTTTCTTAATGCAGTTTGGTCTGAATGGATTATTTGCTGCGCAAGATGCGGTCATGTTTTACATCTTCTGGGAATTCACATTAATTCCTGTATTCTTGATGTTGTATTGGTTTGGAGCGAAAGAGAACAACAGAACCTTACTTAAATTTTTTCTTTACACACTGTTCGGTTCCCTATTCATGTTATTGTCAATCCTAGCTATTGGAGTATATAGTAACTCTTACGCGTATGAAACGATTCAATATACAGCGATTCCCGCAAAATATGCCTGTTGGATATTTTCTGGTTTCTTAATCGCGTTTGCCGTTAAAGTACCTTTATTTCCGTTTCACACGTGGCAGCCAAACACGTATTCAACAGCGCCAATGGCTGGTACCATGTTACTTTCAGCCATTATGTTAAAAATGGCCTTATTCGGTATGATAAAATGGATGATTCCATTGAATTTTAGTGCACTTGCTACGTGGCAATGGCCAGTAATAATTTTAAGCGTAATTGGTATCTTGTATGGGGCATTTATTGCGATGCGCGAATACAACATTCGAAAAGTTTTTGCATTCGCATCGATTAGTCACTTAGGGTTAATTGTTGCTGGAATTATAGTCTTTACAGTAGATTCTTTACAGGGTAGTATTATTCAAATGGTAAACCACAGTTTGATTGCTATCGGACTTTTCTTTGCTGCAGGCATTATTGAACAACGTCTTGGGACTTCGAACCTTAACGAAATGGGAGGAATTGCAAAAATTGCTCCGCGCTTTGGTTTTTGGTTTGGCGTTATCATGTTCGTTTCATTGTCCGTTCCAATGACCGCTGGGTTTATCGGAGAGTTTTTATTGATCAAGTCTGTTTTTGAGTTTAATATTTGGATGGGAATCTTTTCCGCTTTTACCCTTGTGATAGGAGCTGTTTATATGATTCGAGCATATCAAATGAGTAGCATGGGGGCTCCGAAAATAACCGAATTTAAAGACCTAATGTGGAATGAGATTTCAGTGTTTGCGATAATTGCTATCCTTGCACTTTCGCTTGGCCTCTACCCTGATTTTATTTTTTCAATTGTTAAACCAAGTATCAATCATATGCTAGAAGCAGTTGTGGATACTCAACTTATAATCAAATAATGGATGCGTTATTGGTAATTTTCATTACAGGTTTAATTTCCCTTTTCATTGGGATAATGAAAAAACCTGGCTTGGCGTTAAGTGTTAACCTTATCGGGTTATCTGCCGCATTCGTTTTGATTTGGAATCATGCGAACTATGTTTCGATTTTAAAGAGCTATGCAGGAACACTTGTATTTAATGGCCCACAACTTTACCTCAGTTTGTTGGCGGTATTACTAACCGGACTAATCTTAATTGGTGGATATGCCATCCAATCAAAAGATAAAGAACACTATGCTGACATTACCTCGTTGATGATGTTCTCCTTAACCGGTGCCATTTGCCTCATTGGGTTCAAAGACTTTTTTATGTTTTTTATCGGACTTGAAATTTTATCTATTCCGGTTTATGTGTTAGTTGGTAGCAGAAAAGCAGAACATTTGGCCTCTGAGGCTGCATTGAAATATTTCTTTACAGGTTCTTTTGCTACGGCAATTCTACTTTTCGGTATTGCCCTAGTTTTTGGTGCTACAGGCAGTTTCAATATGAATGAAATTGGATTTGCCGTAATGAGTGGCCTTTATACCCCAGCACTAATGATTGCGGGAGTATTGCTGATAATTGCCGCCTTATTATTCAAAGTAGGCGCCGTTCCATTTCACTTTTGGAATGCTGATGTATATGAAGGTAGTACGAAATCCGTTATGGCATTTATGTCAACAGTTGTAAAGATTGCTGGTTTTATAGCGATATATAAATTAGTTAAAACTACGTTTGGAAGCCTTAGTGACCAATGGATGTACTTTATGTATGTTGTAATAATTGCCACCATGTTTATTGGATACCTGTCAGGGTTAAAACAATCATCACTTAAGCGATTAATGGCGTTTTCTGGAATTAGTAATACGGGAATCGGATTGCTTGCAATCATGAATGGAACAGAGACTGGGGAACGAAGCCTGGTGATTTTTCTGATCGGTTATGGTGCAAGTTCGTTAATCTTGCTTTTTGTATCTCAATTAATTAATGAAGAAAATGACGATGTTTCTTCCCTCAATGGTATCGGGTATAAAAATCCATTCCTTGGTATCTCGCTGCTTATTGCCCTATTGTCTTTAAGTGGTATCCCTCCGTTTACAGGATTTTTTGGTAAATTTTTATTAATTAAAGATATCATAAAAGTTCATCCTGTATTGAGTATAGCAGCCATTTTAAGCTCTGTTATTGGCGCCTATATTTACCTTAAATTAATCCTTTCGATTTTCAATAAGGATGCAAATGCCATTAAAGTTAGGCTGGAATGGAAGAGCGTAGTAGTTATTTGTATTGCACTTTCACTTCTTCTTGCGGGATGGATGTTAATTTTATAATCCTATGTCAGGCCTGATATACAAGGAGTTCTATTAAACAAGCTTCTATATTTCGACGCAAGATTAACCCTGTGTTTCGTTTTTTTTAATTACATTTGGGCTCAAAATAATTTTGACTCAATGAAGCAAAACGAAATCCCATTTTATAAATCCCTAATTATAGGTTTTTTAATCTTCAGTCCATTCGTTGTTTTAGCACAACCTAATGCATCGAACGATATAGCAACTGGAAATGAAGATCAAATTATTTCAATTGCAGCAATTCAATCCAATGACCTTGCTAACGGTGGCTCCCTTGTGTTGTCAACGATTGATTTGAATACTATAACTTCTGGTTTACAATCCACGTTTTCAAGTCCTAATGGGCAGTGGTCTGTTGATTATTTCACAGGAAATGTACTGTTTGTGCCTAATTTGAACTATAATGGTGTTGAAACTATTTTATATACTATAAACAACAGTCTTGGGCAAACTTCAAACACCGCTCAAATATCGGTAACGCTTGCAGCAATAAATGATGCACCTGTAACCCACAGTAACGTGATTTCCATAACAGAAGATGCTGGCTTACAAACGGGTAATTTATTGGCAAATGGTGATTATGATGTTGAAAATACCACACTTAGCTGTACTATTCTTCCCCTTGTGAATGCCGCTAACGGCGTGTTTACTATAGCGGCCAACGGTTCGTTTACATATACGCCGAATGCAAATTATTTTGGGGTAGATATGGTTGTGATAAGCGTGTGCGATAATGGAAGTCCCTTGCCGATTGCGTGCTCTACGGATACCCTATTTATTGATGTTACACCAATTAATGACGCACCAACCTTAGTCAACGACAATTACACAGTATCAGAAAACTCTATAAACACGTTTAATCAACTTGCAAATGATAATGACATCGACAACCCGTTGTTATTGAGTACCGTTCAACTGTTGTTTGGACCAGTTCATGGTTCAGCTACGATACTAAATGGACAAGTGGTTTACGCCCCTACCATTGGCTTCAGCGGACAAGATTCGATCTATTATCAAGTTTGTGATTCTGCAGCGCCCTTAGTAAGCGCATGTTCGCAAGCATGGATTCACATTACCGTATCACCATGCGACCTTAATCCTGCAGCGGATTGCGACGGTGACGGCGTAACGAATGCAACAGAGTTAACAGATAATACAGACCCTAATAATCCGTGCGACTACGTAATTGCAAGTCAAACATTGACTTATGGTCCAGTATGGGTAAATGCAGATTGTGATGGCGACGGATATACAAATGGCGTTGAATTTGGGATGGGATATGCAATGGATAATGACTGTTCGTTTCCTTTCATCGCGCAAAATGCTACCGCCAATGTTGCATGGAATGCCTTGGACTGTGATGGTGACGGAGTAACCAATGGAAATGAAATTCAATCAGGCACAAACGGTACGGATGCTTGTTCATTGTATGCAATTAGTATGACCCTAACACCTACCAACACCTGGTTAGCAGATGATTGTGACGGTGACGGAGTTACCAATGGGGATGAAATAACAGATAATACCAATCCTACAAACCCGTGTTCATTAATTCCTGCTAGCATTACAGTTGCTCAAGATGCGCTATGGTTTTTCTTAGATTGTGATGGAGACGGTGTACAAAATGCAGACGAATTAGAGGACAGTACCTATTACTTAGATGTTTGTAATTACATTGCTAGCAGCATTACGATGCCTCAAACGTCTGATTGGATGAATGAAGATTGTGACGGTGATGGGGTATTGAATTCAGCGGAGCTTACGGATGGAACAGACCCTCAAATTGGTTGCGAGTACATTGCTTCTAGTCAAACAGTACCAACAAGTGCAGCATGGAATGCATGGGATTGTGATCAAGACGGAGTAGCAAATGCTACCGAGGTAACAGACAGTACCAACGTAAACGATCCTTGCAGTTTCTTAACGTCAAGTATTACTTTACCTCTTGGTCCAATTTACAACAATGCTGATTGTGATGGGGATGGCCTCAATAACGAAATAGAAACACTCTTATTGACGACCGATGCATTCAATCCAGACACCGACGGAGATGGCGTGAATGATGGTACTGAAGTAAATCAAGGAAGTGACCCACTTGATCCATGTGACCCTTCCCCAACCTTAACTACATGTTTTACGGCATTAATTATCCCAGAAGGTATTTCACCGAATGGTGATGGTAAAAATGATAATTGGACCATTACAGGAGCTGATTATTACGAAAACAATCATTTGAAAATCTACAATCGTTTTGGTACAGAAGTATACCACAAAGAGAAGTATATCAACGAATTCGTAGGTAAAGCAAATGTTTCCACGCTCGGAGGCGAAATTCTACCGGATGGAACTTATTTCTTCGTTTTTGATAAATTCAACAATGGCGAAGATGTTGAAACTGGATATTTATACATCAAGAACTAAGGTTTACAATACAGGAAAAGTTATGAAAAAAATAATCATACTCGCTGCATTAGTCATTTCTAATTTGGTCAATGCCCAGCAAGACCCTCAATTTACGCAGTACTTTGATAATTTCTTGCATGTTAATCCAGCTTATGCCGGAAGTTCAGGCATGTTAAGTGCTAACGCGATCCACCGCGAACAATGGGTTGGATTTGATGGTGCACCGCGCTCAACAACGTTGAGTCTACATACACCCCTGAATTATCGATCAGTAGGCCTGGGATTAACGGCCGTAAACGATATGATCGGACCGATTCGTCAAACAGCAGTTTATGCTGATTTCTCTTACACCTTCAAACTAGGAAAAACTGCTCGCTTAGCTTTGGGATTGAAAGGTGGAGTTAATATGTTGAATGTAGACAAAATTGACCAAAACGTTCAAGAAGATGACCCCGCGTTCGCAAATGTGCAAAATCAACTTAATCCAAACGTAGGGTTTGGTGTGTATTACCACGACGAACATTTTTTCCTAGGCCTAAGCTCACCTCGATTGATGGAAAGCACAAACTCAACTACCTATCGTGAACAACGTCATTATTTTGGAATCGTTGGAGGTGTTTTTCCGGTAAGTGCGAAATGGAAACTTCGTCCAAGTGTTCAGGTTAAAGCAACCATGGGTGCACCAATGAGTATGGACATATCACTTGCTGGAATTTTCAATGATAAATTATGGATTGGAGCCATGAATCGCTGGAACGCAGCTGCTGGAGGATTTGTTCAATACCAAATTACGCGACAATTTAGATTAGGTCTTGCCAGTGAATATGGTATGACACCCATTCGAAATTATAATAATGGAACTTTCGAAGTCCTCATGTCCTATGACTTCAATTACAAAAAATCTGACGTTAAATCCCCTAGATACTTTTAAGCTTAGTAATCATGGTTAAACAACTAACACTTTTATTTTCATTTTTCCTTGCAACAACTGCGATTTCTCAAGGAAATAATCCGTATTTCTCCGTAAATCCAGCTAAGTTCAATGCCGAGGATGCAGAGATTGGCGTGTACAAAAATGCAGGCAACAATGCCTTGATTTTAGTTTCCAGTAAAGAATGGGGAATCGTGAAGCGTGTAAACGGAAACGACCAACATTTCTTTAACTACTTTACCGTTGATGCCAAGTCCAATAAAGTGGGCAAATTTCAACGCAAATCAAATAGTAAATTCAATGAAGGTCCACTTAGCTTTACACCCGATGGTAAACGTGTATTCTTTACTCGAAATTCAAAGAAAAAAAACGCGGCAACCCAAAAAAGAGAACTCATGTTGTTTACAGCAGAAGTTAGCACAAAAGGCAAATGGAGTAATATCACACCGTGCAACATCAACAATAAAGCATACTCTGTTGGTCATCCAGCTGTATCAAAAGATGGGGATTATCTTGTATTTGCATCCGAAGCACCGGGCGGACAAGGTGGAACAGACCTTTATGTTGCCTCTTTAGATGCTAATGGCACCATTGGAGAGCCACTTAATCTGGGTCCAAAAGTTAACACCACTGGAAATGAGTTTTTCCCTTGGTTTAGCCCGGAAGGACAATTATTCTTTTCATCAAACGGACTGAAAGGACTAGGTGGTTATGATTTATTTGTTACGGAATTGAAGAATGGAAAAGATGTTTTCAATCCAATGAATCTCGAAGCGCCCATTAATAGTTTATCAGATGACATTGCTATCGTTTATCACGAAGATATGAAGGGCTACATGAGCTCAAATCGTGAAAAAAACAACGATAACATCTACAGCTTTACGCAACTTCGTCCTATCGTATTTAAAGTAATTATGACAGGTACAGTTACTGATTTGAACACCAACGATACACTGCGTGAAGCTACGTTGAATATCAAGAATAAATCAGGAGATATTGTAGCAACCTTAGTGACGGATGCTAAAGGAGGATACAACGTAAATCTCGAACCAGATCAAACCTATACCGTAGAAGTTCAAAAAGAGAATCACAAAAACGAACAATTTAATCTGAATACAGATTTTAATACACCAAAAGTTAAACAAAATGTAGCTTTAGAAAATAGACCTAATGTTACCTATATTGGAATTGTAACGGATACAAAAACAAATAATAAACTTCAGGGTGTTAAGGTCACTGTTAAAGATTTAAGTTCTGGAAAAGAGATCTTAATTACTAACTCCGATGTGAACGGTAGTTTTACTAAAGCATTCGAAGATTTAAAATACGGTAAAGAACAACGCTTTGAGATTAAACTAGAGAAGAAGGATTATGCAACCAAATTAATTGACTTCAATTATACCCCTACTAAAACAGGTTCTGTAAACATTCATGAATTAATTGATTTAAGCATTGGTAAGGTTGAAGTGGGTGTTGACCTTTCAAAACTAATGCAGTTAGGTGATATCTATTTCGATTATGGTAAATTTGACATCCGACAAGATGCAGCTGTTCAATTGGATAAAATTGTTAGTATCATGAATGAATACCCAAGTATGATCATTGAATTAGGATCCCATACCGATTGCCGTGGTGCTAAAGATGCGAATAAGAAATTATCTGACAATCGAGCTAAAGCCTCTGCAGACTATATTCGTTCCAGAATTACTACGCCAACTCGAATCTCAGGAATTGGATATGGAGAAGCTAAATTAAAAGTAAACTGCCCATGTGAAGGCAAGGTAGTTTCAACTTGTCCAGAAGAAGAACATGCGAAAAACAGACGAACTGAGTTTATCGTGAAAAAAGTAAAATAATCACGTTGTACTGAAAATCATAAGCACCTTTCGAGGTGCTTTTTTTTTGGGGACATTGTTCTTAAAAAGTACATTGGAATATGTACCTTTAACCGTGCGTTTATTAATTCCTTTTTTATGTCTATTGCTCTACTCCTGCACGAAGGAGGTCACCATTGATATTCCAGCTGAAGAGGCGAAGTTGGTGGTAGATGCACGAATAGAAACGCATGGCGCGCCCATCGTACTGCTGATGCAGTCCCAATATTTATATAATCCTACCGATTTAGCCTCCTATTTTTCCTCGAATATCACCAATGCAACCGTGACAGTTCGTTCAGGAAACATTACCTATCCACTGTCGCTCTTTGATCCAAGTGAATTACCGCTTGAGAGCCAAATCACATTGGCAGAAATGCTCAACCTAGAATTAAACGCCCTTTCGTTCTTTCCGATAAAAGTATATTCAACGCTTGATCCTGCATGCCTCGGGGAAGAAGGAAAATCCTACACCTTAGACATTGCATACGATGGCGACGATTACAGCGCAACCACCTCAATCCGTGCCCCCGTGCCCTTAACCTCCATTTCATGGATACCAGATCAAGAAAACAACACATTCGGACTTTGTTTGGCTGTACTTTCAGATCCAGTTTCTCAAGTGAATTCCTATCGATGGGAATCGAAAATAATTACCTCGGTTAATGGACAACCTAAGGATTATAGATTTAGGCATGGCGGTTCCTCATACTTTACTGATGAATTTTTCAATGGACTAACTATAGATTTTGATACCCGATATCCCGAAAAAGATAGCACCTACCCTTCCGGATTTAAACGCCATTTTAAATATGGGGATAGTGTGGTCATTAGATTTTCTCACATTGAAATCCCCGTTTATAACTATTTCGATAAAATGAGGTCGCAAATGGAAAGCAATGGCAGTCCCTTTTCATCGCCTGTATTAATTCCAAGTAACATCAGTAACGGCGCCTTAGGGATTTGGGCAGGATACGGAACCTGGTATGACACCCTTTATTGCATTCCTTAAGCTCAAACTACATGGCTGTAAACCAACACGCACAAGAACAAATAAAAACGATTATATCGGAGCTTAGAGCCCTCTATGGACAATACCGTGCTGCTCATGCGTGGACCAATCACCAAGACCTCATTGGACTCAGCATCATGTTGCTAAGTAATGCGCTCATCATCATCACGGCTTGGTTCTGGTTTATGGACATTATTCCTTCGTGGTTAACCATAATACTTATTGCATTTCTTACCTCGATGCTGCACGAGTTGGAGCATGATCTCATCCACGAATTATATTTCAAACGAAACAAAGCCATGTATAACGTGATGATGTTGGGCGTATACCTGTTTCGTCCCATCAGTTTAAATCCATGGATTCGGAAGTATTGGCACCACTTTCATCACCAACACTCAGGGATGCCCTTCGACATTGAAGAACGAGGAATAACCAATGGCGATCGATTTTCGATCTTACGCTTAATGGTTCTACCTGATTTATTACTTTCTGGAATCATCCGAATGCCAAGATTGAGAAAGGAGATATTGATAGAATACAACAAAGGAAATCTGAGCAAAAACGACCTGCGTTTAATTATACGAACCGTATTGGTTGGACTGCTACCTTTTGGGGTTCCCCTCACCATCCTTTGGTATGCATTTGTAGTACTTAATATACTTCAGTGGATGGGTTATCCCCTCCCACAATTCGATGCATTCCTATCCTGGATTTATCCCTTGATGGTGCTCTTAGTTGTTCCTAACTTAATTCGACAGTTTGCACTGCATTTTGTATCTTCTAACATGCATTATAATGGCGATGTAGAACACGGAAATGTGATACAACAAGTGCAAGTGTTTACGCCGTGGTGGAGTTACCCCATGCAATGGTTTTGCTTCTTTTTCGGAGCAACGCATGCCATTCATCATTTTGTAGTTAATGAACCCTTCTATCTGAGACAATTTACCCGAAAAAAGGCCCAAGAAGTGCTCATTAATAACGGAGTCCGTGTAAATGATGTGCGAAATATTCGCTTTGCCAATCGCTATCATCATTCATAAAAAATTTCTTTTTAACACCCCGTACATAGTATACGGAGTAGTTGATTTGGGGTGAGTTAATTTATCAATCTTTGGTTTCTAAACTCGTATTATGAATCCAACTGATGAAAAAAATCCAACGCAGGGTCTGCGTTTGTACAACCCAAACCCCATTCGAATGGGAGAACTGCATGTTTCATGTATTGAACTAACCGATACAGAAACCCGAATTGATTTTATCTATTTCGCACCAAAGAAATATACCAAAGGCGGGTGGATCCAAATTCACTCAGAAACCTTTATTAGAATCAATTCTGCGCATGATAAGTTCAAACTGCTTGAAGCTATAAATATCCCTATCGCTCCCGACAAACATTACTTTAATCACGCAGGAGAGTCTAAAAATTTCACGCTCGTGTTTCCGCGGATTCCAGACAACACACGCTGCATGGATATTATTGAACGCGAAGCACCCGGGACCTATTTCAATTTCTATCAACTGGACTTTTCCACCTGGAAAACCACCCCGTTTTATATAGGCAGTCATGAGGCCATTCAGCCGTGTACACTAACCACGGAAGACCTCAACGAACTACGAATTAAGATTCTCACCTGCAAATTAGCCCTGGCACAGCTGGCCGTGCGCAAGCAGGATTGCATTCGAAACCAACGCTATGAGCAAGCCAGTGACATACGAAGTGAAGAAAAGGACCTGAACCAGGAACTTAAACAGCTTAAAACACCACTGCTGGATTGGTTTATTCAAACGGACCGCCTCCCGAGTACCTGGCCATTGCTTTCGGAATTATATAGGCTATTAACAGAATTTCCTGAACGTGATGATCATTTTTTAAGTACGTTTAAAGAAGAGCTACTGCACACTAAAAAACGCTTAATCGATCGCTTAGTGAATTGTCACATCGATCGA
The DNA here is from genome assembly GCA_040383285.1 of Crocinitomicaceae bacterium. GTDB lineage: Bacteria > Bacteroidota > Bacteroidia > Flavobacteriales_D > Crocinitomicaceae > UBA952. The sequence continues at coordinate 39,907 of JBEIDV010000005.1, forward strand.
GACATCGAACAAATTAGGGCACATCACCATTCCATACGATCAATCGACGAATTCCTGAACACCAAATAATTTGTTTGTTTAATATGCTATTAAAGAAGTCGCTTTCGGGCGGCTTTTTTTATGTTACAAGGTTGCAAGCAATCGGTAAATGGTTGAATTCATCGGAACATTTGCAGTGAATATTAACCTAAAAAACAAGAAGCTTATGCAAAGAAAACAGACCATTACCACCTTCTACACGGACAAGCAAGTGTGCTTTGATTCCATCCGAGAACATTCCTACTCGCAATCACCACTTAAGCCTTACTTACTCATGCAGAAAATTGAGCGCAGTGAACTACAATCCCATTTCGAAGTGCACTCCGATTTTCCACCGTTTAAACAAGAAGAATTTTTGCTGGCACATACGGAAGAATACGTATCCAATTTCTTTAACAAAACCGGTAATTACCGATCGAATGGCATTCCATGGTCTGAGAATTTAGCGACAAGCGTAACCTATACCAACAGTGCCATCTATCACGCCATCAAACACAGCATCGAACATCCCGACCAACTATGCTTTGCACCCGTATCAGGAATGCACCATGCAAGACCCACTTCAGGTCAAGGCTTCTGTACCTTTTCGGGGCAAGTAATCTCCTCCTTAAAACTTTATGATGAACTCGGAGTTTCAGGTGCTTGGCTCGATTTAGATGGTCACTTTGGAAATAGCATAGAGGATTCAAGAGGTTTTGATCCACGCATCAACAAGGCCATTCCATGGGATTGCAACGTAAATCCCATCGGATATAATGAAGAATATCTTCAAGACTTTAAATTCAAATTGGAACGGGTGAAACGTCGAATTCTGGAAGGTAAGGTCCATTACGTAGTCTTTGCCCATGGAGCAGACAGTCATATAGATGATGACCTTGGTGGACAGTGCGATACGGCTCATTGGATAGCATGTGCTGAACTCTTTAGCACCTGGGTGAATCAGGTTTCGCTCGAAATAGGCAAACCCCTTCCCGTTACCTTAGCCCTATTCGGTGGATACCGAAAAGATGATTATAACATCGTGCTAGACCTTCATCTCGCCTCCATTGAACGCTGTAGATCGATCATGTGTGAGGTAAACGAGGCGCAAGCGGCTTAATTTATATTTTATATACTACTGTAACTTTTTATCGTTTCAGGTGTCTCATTAAAAAAACTACCATGAAAAAAACGTTTA
>JBEIDV010000006.1:0-29673 GCA_040383285.1 Crocinitomicaceae bacterium
AGTTCAAAAAAAAAGGTCCCGAATTCACGAGACCTTAAGGTGCGGATGGAGGGACTCGAACCCGCACACCTCTCGGCACTAGATCCTAAGTCTAGCGTGTCTACCAATTTCACCACATCCGCTAATCCAATTGTACTGCTCCGTTGAGCAAATTGGAGCACAAAGATACAAAAGAATTGAAAAGTAGCAAATCATGAAGTTAATATCCTGTGATTTTAAATTCTCAATGCGGGGTACCAAAAATCTGTTATGCTATTTGATTCGTTCTTTTAATGAACTGCGAATCTTTTTCATAAACTCAGAGGCAAAAACAAAGGCTTCAATTTCTGGATTATCCGTTGTGATAATGCTGTGGCGATCACCTTCCCACCACTTTTTTCCTTGATGAATAAAAATGACGTTATCACCAATTTCCATTACACTATTCATATCATGCGTAATTACAATGGTAGTTATGCCATATTCATAGGTGATATCTTTGATTAAGCTATCAATTACAATCGCTGTTTTTGGGTCTAGCCCCGAATTCGGTTCATCACAAAATAAATATTTTGGGTTCATTGCAATGGCTCTTGCTATCCCAACGCGCTTTTGCATCCCGCCGGAGCATTCTGAGGGGTACAAAGCATTTCTCCCCTGTAAATTAACCCGTTCCAAACAAAAATCTACCCGCTCTTGCATTTCTTTCTTTGTCATTTTCGTAAACATGGAAAGCGGGAATTTTATATTTTCCTCCACCGTCATGGAATCAAAAAGTGCACTTCCTTGGAACAACATGCCGATTTCTTGACGAATTTCTGCTCGGTCGGATTTATCCATGGCCGTAAAATCTCGTCCATCAAATAAAATTTGCCCTGAATCCACTTCATGAAGGCCGACCATTGATTTAGCTAATACCGATTTCCCCTGACCTGATTGCCCAATGATTAAATTGACACGCCCGGGTTCGAAATTCGCACTAACATCAAAGAGAACTTGTTGTTTTCCAAAGGTTTTGTTTACGTTTCGGACACTAATCATTACAACAACATAAGTTTAGTGATTATGAAATTCGCAATGAGAATTACCACGCTGCTCACTACAACAGATTTTGTAGAGGCTTTACCCACATCAAGTGATCCGCCTTTTACATAATACCCATAAAATGAAGAAATGGAAACAATTATAAATCCAAAAGCCACGGTTTTTGTTAAGGCGTAGGTGATATTACTTACATCGAAAAATGACCTCAATCCCAACACATACGTTTCGGTACTTTGTAAGTCAGAAACTACCAAGGCGACAAAACCGCCAATCATTGCCAGAATCATTGAGAAAATTACGAGTACAGGAAAATAAACCACCGCAGCGAGTACTTTAGGTAATATGAGGTGATTTAACGAATTTACACCCATAATTTCTAAGGCATCAATTTGTTCTGTAATTCGCATCGTACCGATTTCAGACGCTATGTTTGAACCAACTTTTCCAGCTAATATTAATGAAATTATTGTCGGTGAAAATTCAAGAATTACACTGGATTGTGTTATATAACCTACGGTATAGTCAGGTAGGAGAGGGCTATCCATGTTTGAGGCGGTTTGCAATGAAATAACAGCCCCAATGAAGGTGGACATTAAGGCCACAATGGGAATTGAATTAATCCCAATATATTGCACCTCGTCCATAAACATTTTCCAAAAAATGGGAGTCTTTCGAGGTTTTCTTAGTACCCATCCCATCATTAAAAAATATGCACCTATGTTTCGTATATACTTCACGCCGATAAAGGTAATATTTATTTTGAGCCGTTTAGCGGATGCTATTCCTGTTTATCTTTGAAACGGTGGAAAAAAGAACCAAATATCAACTAACATTTTCAAAATTTGTGCCCGAATGTTTTTCTCATCTCCTTGCTGAGTTGTTAGTGGAGTCGGGCGTACATTTTAAAATAGTAAAAGGGAGGAAGACAAAGTGGGGGGATTTTCGACCTAGAAATTTAAACGGGAAGCCTCAAATTACCGTAAATGGTGATTTGAATCCGTACGCGTTCCTTATCACAACACTTCATGAATTTGCGCACCTGCATACATTTCAGCAAGTCGGATTACGTGCTGCTCCACATGGTGCAGAGTGGAAAAGGAATTTTCATAAATTAATTGGGATCATAATTGACCACCCAGAGTTACCGAGTACGCTACGAACGGCATTGAATAAATCATTTAGCTCGCTAAAAGCTTCATCATGCACAGATATTCAATTAAGTCGTGTCTTGGCTTCTTTTGATGAGGTAAATCCGGAAGTACTTACATTAGAAAACCTCCCAAAAAACAGTAAATTTGCACTGAATAACCGTACATTTCTCAAGGGAGATAAGCGAAGAACAAGATTTGAATGCATTGAATTGAGTTCTAATCGCACCTATCTTGTGCATCTCATGGCTAAAGTGCAACACATAAAAGAAGATGGAAAATAATACATACAGTTTAATTATGGCTGGAGGCGTTGGAAGCCGTTTTTGGCCCATGTCTACCCAACACAACCCTAAACAATTTTTAGATGTTTTAGGAATTGGTAAATCCTTGTTGCGATTAACATTTGAGCGTTTATTGGGTGTATCTGACGTCTCAAGAATTTACATCCTAACCAATGAACGCTATCGCGACTTAGTACTAAGTCAGTTACCTGAATTAACCGTAGACCAAGTAATTTGTGAGCCAGAACGGAAAAATACCGCTCCGTGTATTGCTTTTGCTGCTGCCAAAATTTTAGGATTAAATCCGAATGCCACGCTGGTTATTTCTCCATCTGATCATTTAATTGTAAATACGAGTCGATTCGTTTCGCTTATTAATACAGCGGTCACTGAAGCGAATCAGGGACAATTAGTGACCCTTGGAATTCAGCCGTCAAGACCCGATACCGGGTATGGATACATCGAGGTAGCGCAAGGGAAACACGCAGCTGGATCCGTTCAACAGGTGCATCGATTCTGTGAAAAACCATCGCTGGATGTGGCTAAAACCTTTGTTGAAGAGGGAAATTATTTTTGGAATTCAGGCATATTTATTTGGCGTGCGGATGTTATATTGGATGCCATGAACTTATATGCTAATGCCTTATACCATGTTTTTTGTGAATCCTTAGCGTCCTATAATACGCCGATGGAAGAGGGATTCATGCGAAGTGCATTTGTCGCGGCTGAAGATATATCTATTGACTTTGCTGTCATGGAGCATGCAACCAACGTTTCCGTTGTGATTTCTGACTTCGACTGGAGTGATTTAGGGACTTGGGGGAGTTTAATTGACCACATGCATAAAGACTCCAACGGAAATGCTGTAGTTGGCAATAACGTGCACCTTTTCGAAACCAATAATTGCCTTATTCACCTTCCGAAAGATAAGGTGGTACTTCTTGATGGAATTCAAGATACCATCATTGTAGAATCAGAAGGTATGTTAATGGTGTTGAGAAAGGATAAAGAGCAAGACTTGAAAAAGTACCTTCAACATATTCAACATACAAATCCTGAATTGTTTGCGTAATGGTTAAAATAAGAACCATTGAACTGGGCGATTTTCCACTTCTCTTAGCGCCGATGGAGGATGTAAGCGATCCGCCATTTCGTGCCCTGTGTAAGAAGCATGGAGCAGATATGATGTACACCGAATTTATTTCTTCGGAAGGGCTTATTCGCGATGCGGTAAAAAGCGTCCAAAAAATGGATATTTTCGAATATGAACGTCCAATTGGAGTCCAGATTTTTGGTTCTGATGAAGAGAGTATGGTTCGTGCGGCGCAAATCATCGAACAAGTAAAGCCTGATTTAATTGATATAAATTATGGTTGTCCAGTAAAAAAAGTGGCCTGTAAAGGTGCGGGTGCTGGTTTGCTTCAAGACATCCCTAAAATGGTTCGGTTAACCAAGGCAGTGGTTAACGCAGTAAAAGTTCCTGTCACAGTGAAAACACGACTTGGTTGGGATGATTCCACCAAGAATATTGTAGAAACAGCGGAGCGCCTTCAGGATATCGGGATTGAGGCCTTAACGATACACGGAAGAACTAGGAAGCAAATGTATAAAGGGGAAGCCGATTGGACCTTAATTGGTGCTGTAAAAAATAATCAGCGGATGCAGATCCCTATTTTCGGTAATGGAGATATTGATTCACCTGAGAAAGCCTTGTTGTATAAGGATATTTATGGCGTCGATGGCATTATGATTGGAAGGGCTTCCATTGGTTATCCATGGATATTTAATGAAATAAAAGCCTTTTTAGCAGATGGAACCCATCTTCCTCCACCCAGCTTTAAGGAACGTGTAGATGCGGTGGAAGAACATTTGAATTTTAGTATTCAATGGAAAGGTGAAAAAGTAGGTATTGCCGAAATGAAACGACATTACGGAAATTATTTTAAAGGAATTCCTCACTTTAAGGAATACAAATCAGGATTGATTTTAGCGAATGAACGTCAGGAAGTAGAACAATTATTAGGCGAAATAAAAGCGCAGTTTTTAGTTAGTTAATACCCGCTTGTTTTTTCTTGGTGTTCGATCGTTGCAATAATTTAATCAATGGCCTTGCTGAAAAAGTTATTTCCGTTTGAATGCTATTTCTTCCCGTTTTAATGAGTTTCATTCGGTAGGCAGTGCCTTTATCAGTCCACGAGATATAATTTCCGGGATTATTTATTAGCGAAGGAAAGGTTGAAGCGGATGAAAAAAGGTAGTTGGCATCTACTTTTTTCATTGATAATAAGGGTGAAAACAAAAACCGTAATTTTTGTTCTTCACTCCTGAGCAGGCCTTTAGCAAACAAGGTGTTGATGAATTCTTTGCCGCGTTCATTGGTGTTAAAAGCTACACTGTATCCGGGAACTTGAATTTTCTCATATTTAATCACGTCTCGAACATTAAAGTCCTCGTCAAATTCTGAAACTACGATGCGTTGGGTTGAATTAACAATTCCACCTTCTCTAAAGGATAAATCTCCTTCCCAAGATTCAAAAAATAGGGACGTGGGAAAACTGATTTTTTTCCCATACTCATGAAGTTTAGAAATAAGGGTTTTACCGGTATTTGATTTTTTAAACCTAGGATCGATATGAAGTTCTATGGCTTTATTATCTTTTGCAGATTCTGGAAACCCAATCGCATGTTTTTTAAGGTAAATTCCATGTGGGTTTTTGGAATGCAAATAGCATTTTACCTGTAAATTAACGGTGTCGTTATCGTGGGAGAAAAGCCCGTAATCAAAGCCCCATTGGTTAACGGTTTGCTTTTCTGAATAGAGCACTAATTGCTCTTTTTTATATACATTACGTTTAAAGAAACGCTTCCAAATTGGCCGAACAGAACCGTAGTTAGCTGCATTAATTTCTGAAAGACGGTTTTTAAAATCATTTCCACGATAAACAAATAGATAATTCTTCCCATAGGTAACAGCTATGTTGAATTCTGTGAAGTAATATACATGGTTATCATCGAATATAGAGTCCTGTAAGGGGGTGTTTTTTCTGAACCGCTCAATGCCGTTAGCTACTTTTGATGAATCATTTAGCATGAGCATGGCGCCCCATTCCGTCCGGGGTTCATTAAAAAAAATATAGGCTTCCGATTGAATATTTATACCATGTTGTTTCGCTTGACTTAAAAGAAAATCAGGGGATGCAAATTCACGTATGGGTAGGTTGTACTTAAAAAGGATTGAGTTAACTTCTTTACTTAAGTTTAGGATTTTTAGTTGAACGAGATAATCAGACGCTGGTAATCGATCAATCAGCCGGGGAGACGCCTTGAAATACAAAAAGCCACTCCGCAATACGAGCACTGCACCAAGGACTACAATGAGTAAAATAAAAAAAAAGCCTTTATTAACCGATTTCACGATTATTTGGTTAATAAATACAAGGTATTCAACATATCCAATAAATGCTTACCTGCAAATTCTTTTTCATCAAAGGAGTACACAACAGACATGGTTGTTTGTTCTTTGCTGGTTTCATTTGATTTTAAAATTAGCTTACCTGATTTTCCTTTTAAGGATTCCATGAGTGGTTGCTGTTCAGGAGCAATAAAATCCAGAGGAAACTGACTTGCCACTGATTTCAAATCTATAGAGGCATTAAGTGATCCGCCTGCTTTAAGTGCTTTTATTTGGCGCTTATCAATACGTTCAGTTCCGTATCCCAAATGATGATTTTCAGCTAAGTCCTCATCATTCGTGCAGATAATAAGCCCATTTAAATTTAGAATGTAAAGGGGAGCTGTTTCGAAAATGGCGTTTTTATATATCCAGTAGTTTTCCTTTTTTTCAAACTTGCTTGTGATTTGACTGAAATGTTCAAGGATTAATTCAGGAATATCCGGACGCGCTGTGGTAATACCTAATGTAAAGATTGGCATATCTTCTTCTGCATCGGTTTCTCGTTCTCCGTATTCAAATGTTTGTTCGTTATAGAAAAACTCTATTTTACGTGTCTTAACTTTTTTAATCCCATTAAACGTTCCAAACATCGTTCCTTTATACGTATCAAATAACGCATCTTTATTAATGTACTCATTGGCAAGTTTTAGAAGCAGTACATTCAAAGAAAGTTCAGCATTTTTTTCCTTAGCCAACATGGGCAGAACGATTTCATACGCCTTTTCATACGCCTTCTTCAAATTAATGTTGTAAGCAAAATAGGCGGATTGGTCATTTTTGATATATCTACAAATCCGGTTGTCAAATTTTATTTGATTCATCTCGGTATAGATAGAACCAAGGGGTTCACTATATTTTGCCGTGATATTAAAATCAATTTCTTGGTCCCTCAAGAGTAAATCGCCAGTAATTATATTTCCTTCATATAGTTCTTGAATATTGAGATATAGCGTGGGTAAAACCGTTTTTAAATACCATAGATTCTTTGCCCGGTCGAAATTACGCTCATTATCCATGTAGAAAACGCCTGCCACCGGATGAAGTAATAATTCACGGAAGGCTGGACTGGTATTAATTAGATTATCCCCTTTAATTAATAAGCCACTTAATACCTCACTTAAATAGGCTTTTTGGATCATAAATTCTACACTATCGCGTAGTTCATTGTAGTTTTTCTCTATGGCATCAAAAGCAAGGTCTTGACTTAAGAGTTCTTCTTCGCTAATCTCATCGTCTAATTCAAATGCATTGTAATACGGGGAAAGGTTGCCTCTGGAGAACCAAATAGAATCCGTTACTTCAAGGACGTAGGATTCTATGGGCTCCACGCGAATTAATAAGCCATTATTTCCTTTAATCGCAAGATTATTAAAGAATGAACCATATGCTTCAGCGCCGGGATAAGGAGAATTGATGGCATCAAAATCATCGAATACCTTAAAAAGTGCCCCTTTATCTTTTATTCCAAAGGTAAATCCAGACACCTCATAACGTAAGTTTTTGCCATAAAAAATATTAAGTCGTTGGTCAAAGTTTATTCCTGCGTCTTTCAGTGATTTGTTATCCGTTGATCCATCAAAAAGTTCTTGATGAATTTCGTCCATAAAATCATATTTAATTAATTCATCCACACCAATTTTATCCAGTAATTCAACATTGTTAATGCTGAACACGGTTACTGCTTCTTTCGGGATTAAGGATTCAGATTGCTGACTAAAACCTATGGTTATAAAGAGGCAGCTAAGTATCGGAAGAACGTATTTCATGCAGTTTATGGCGTTAACGTGATCGTATTTTCAATAAGTGAATTATTCAATTTCAAGTCATAGGTATTCACTTGAAGCATGGAAGCTGTTTTTGATGGATTTAATTTGCAGTTTGAATTGCTCGATTTTAAAATGGGTTTATCGAACCGAGAAATACTCGTATAGGTTCCGTTTTTAAGTAAATCAACATCAGAATTCTCAAACGATTTTGCTTTAGCTGCAAGCATGGATGGGATTATACGGCTCATAGTTTTACCGTCCCACGTAATCCAGTCACCCTCGTATGCGTCTTTATCTTTTTCCTTATTCATCTCTTGAAGTACGGTTTTAATCCCTTGCTGAAGTTGAGCAACTGAATTAAATTCAATGGAAATTTTGAGAATAAAGTCTACCGAATTAAACTCAGTTTTTACTGAAGTTATTCCCGGTTTTTCGGCTAAGGATGTTTTGAATGTGCTGATTTTTGATTCAATTTGTGCTAGACTGGGAACTTTTTTCCCATTTAAACTATCAAGTGCAAGAATTGAGTTTACTTTTAATTTGCTAGAACTTAGGTTAATAGAATATTTAAAAATACCCGAACCGTCGGTGTGAATCGTAATGTCGTCTATGATTTCAATACATGAGCTCAGTAGCAACGGGAATAATAAAAAAACGTAGATTAATTTCATGCCACAATAATTACAAAATTAATACCATATCTCAGAATAAACGGGTTTGATTTTCAATATTATCAACAAACGGATGTTGTACGAGTGAGGTGTTTGGGTTATTCGAGAAAATCAAGCCTTTATCTACCCTGTGTGCATTCATTTCTATTGCTTTAAACACAGGGATTGATGGGATTTCTAAGGTCCCAGCTAAGTAATCATTTATTGAGTTCGCATCGAGTAGTAAGGGCATTCTTTTTTTTTGGTTGTGAATTTCGGCCATAAGTTCATTTGCCTCGGTTGTAATAATCGTAAATGTCCGCATGAACTCTCCCGTGTATCGATTTACCCATTCGTCATAAAGTCCAGCCATTGAGAATATTTGGTCCCGAGTAGGATAAATGAAGTATGGGATTTTATTTGACCCGTGATGCTGAAATTCAAAAAAACCATTCGAGGGAATGATGCAGCGATTTGAATTCAGCAAGCTATTGAAACTAACTTTTTCATGCAGTGTTTCAACACGTGCATTAAGTGTTTTGTTGGCAATTTCCTTAGGTTCCACACCTTGAAACCAACGAGGGATTAATCCCCATTTCATCAGACGGATGGATGATTCTTTCGTTACAATGCGCCATTCGGGATGTGTAAAGCCACTAGCAAAGTAACAGGGTTCCTGTTGCGGTAACTCATCTATTTTTTTAGTGTAGATTTTCCCTAATGTTTCGTTGCTTGAGGTACTTGAATTACTGTAGCACATGACTAATCGATTCGTGTTAATTCCGAAAATAACAAAATTTTATTCAATACCCCTTGTGCTAAATCGGTTTCTATAGTGAGTTGGATCATTGGTTCTCCGTTACAGGTATCAAGCCGTGCCTCCCACATGTTTTGATGACAAACTCCAAGGAATTTCATCAGTGTCCCGTATGGACCAACAATCTTTAAGCTAATCGATTCTCGGTAGGGGATTAAATTCGCAGATGTAATTGCACCTGAACTTGCCAATTTGTATGCATTTATTAATCCTGGAACCCCTAGTTTGCTTCCCCCGTAATACCTAACAACAATACAAGCAACATTGGTTAATTGATTAGATCTTATTTGACCCAATATGGGTAATCCTGCAGTGCCATTCGGTTCTCCATCGTCGTTAGCTCTTGATGTACTTGGATTACTCAGTTGATATGCAAAGCAATGATGTGTAGCTTTGGTATGTATTTTTTTTATTTGAACTAGTTTTTCCTTAAACGAATCAATCGATGTGCAAGAGAAAATATGAGCAATGAATTTAGATTTTTGCAGCGTAATGGAATATTCACTTTCGCCAGAAACTGTCAGTTTTTTAGCACTCAATTAACACCTTAATGGATGGTTAACTTTTTCTCTAGTTCTTCTAAATAATGACGAAATTGTTTGTCTGTTTCAGACAGATTCACAACGGTTCTGCATGCATGTAATACAGTGGCATGATCTTTTCCTCCGCAATGTGCTCCGATATTGGCTAACGAAGATTTGGTCATTTTCTTAGAAAAATACATGCTTATTTGGCGGGCCTGAACTACTTCACGCTTGCGCGTTTTAGATTTTAGCATCTCTATAGGTAGATCAAAATAATCGCATACAATTTTCTGTATATATTCAATAGAAACTTCGCGTGCGGTATTCTTAACAAATTTGTCAACCATTTGCTTTGCAAGCTCTAAGGAAATGGATTTTTTGTTGAGTGAAGACTGCATTAACAAGGTGTTCATTGCCCCTTCAATCTCTCTAATATTTGTGTTAATCGAATACGCTAAATATTCAACAACTTCTTTCGGTAATTCAATGCCACTTGCATACATCTTCTTTTCAAGAATCGCGATGCGAGTTTCTAAATCTGGCACATTCAAGTCAGCCGAAAGACCCCACTTGAATCGAGAAAGTAACCGTTGCTCCATACCTTGCATCTCAACAGGTGCCTTGTCTGAAGTCAATACAATTTGCTTTCCGTTTTGATGTAAGTGATTGAAAATACTGAAGAACACATCTTGCGTGCGCTCCTTTCCTGCGAAAAACTGAACGTCATCAATGATTAACACATCTACCATTTGGTAGAAGTGAATAAAATCATTGGTTGTTTGATTTTTGATCGCATCAATAAACTGATGTGCAAATTTCTCTGATTGAACATAAAGCACCGTTTTGTTCGGATGTTGTTCCTTAATGGATAAACCGATTGCATGCGCTAAATGTGTTTTACCAAGTCCAACACCACCGTAAATCAATAGGGGATTGAATGCGGTTCCTCCTGGTTTATTTGCAACTGCATAACCGGAGGCTCGTGCCAACCGATTACAATCGCCTTCAATGAAATTATCGAATGTGAATATCGGGATGAGATTAGATTCAATAGTTACTTTCTTTAATCCAGGAATGATAAATGGGTTCCTAATCTGTGGCTCCGTTGCACCAAGCGGCACATTCTGTGGCGTGTTTTGTGTGTAAGTATTATTCTGAGTAGGTAGCTTAACGGTATAAGGCGTAGCATTTCTATGATTACTCTCCATCACGATGCTGTATTCTAGGCTGCCCTCTGGACCGATTTCTTTTTTAATTACCTTGCTCAACAAACCAATGTAATGCTGCTCAAGCCACTCATAAAAAAAGTGTGAAGGCACTTGAATCGTTAAAATGCTTTGCTCTAACTTGACAGGAATTATAGGCTCAAACCACACCTTGTACGCCTGTAAAGAGATGTTATCTTTAATAACTCTTAAACAAGCTTCCCAAGCCGCTGTATGATCCTTCAACATAATAAAAATTCTAATACCATTAATAAAAATACCTAGCTGATTAACAGATATTTACCTTTGTTAATTGTAAATTAAACACTGTTAAAAAGTTGTGAACAAAGATTCACAGAAAAAACTTAAAAAAAAAGTCAGATACCTCTTGACTTTTATTTTTTTTTTACTTGTACCAACTTTTTTGTTGGTTTAAGAAACAAGAATCGAGGAGTATTCAAATTTAGTATAATTTAGGTTGTTTTCCAAATCAAAACATCAATATTACGCATGAAATTAAACTTTGTACACATCCATAATATTCGGGTTCGATATAGCGAAACCGACCGCATGGGATATTGTTATCATGGTAACTATGCCTCTTATTTTGAATTGGGTAGGGTGGAGGCGCTTCGAGCGCTTGGTGTTGTGTATAAGTCTTTAGAAGATCAAGGTATTTTATTGCCCGTTGTTTCCATGAATACTTCGTTTAAAGCACCCGCTACATACGATGACCAACTCAGGTTGGAAACACGCTTGGTTTCTGCCTCTACGTGCTCGCTTGAGTTTTCATATACGCTGTACAATCAATCGGGTGTATTGTTAACTACCGCATCAACCGTCTTGGTTTTTGTTAATCAAGCGAATAATAAACCAATGCGCATTCCTTCCGAGTTGAACGCTATCTTTGTCCAATATGAAATCAAAGAATAATAATTTTGAATTAAAAATTAAATCTCAATTGATGGCCGACCATTATTTTAATGGACGGCAAGGTGAGCAGCGTTTTGGTAATTACTTAGCCGAAGACATCAAGAAAGCTAAGTTTTGCATATTGGGTGTAAGTGAATCCGTCGGACCTTTTGCAAATTATGGTCGTGTGGGCGCTGAATTCGCGTTCACTGCATTTTATAAACAGTTTGTTTCTTGGCCTTATCAAGATCAATCCGTAGATATTATTGGAAATGTAACGTTCATTGGCTCTTTCCCTGACCACGTAGATGCTGCGAGCGCCTTGGTTGAAGAATTGGATGTTTTTTTGCTGGAAATTCTTCTTGATTTCGTAAGCGCCGACCAGGTACCCATTGTTATTGGAGGTGGACATAATAATGCTTTACCCATTATGCGATGGGCAGCTCAGGTTAAATCATGCAACACCGTGATTAATCTCGATGCGCATACCGATTGTCGGGTCTTAAATCGTCGGCACTCAGGCAATAGTTTCTCCTTCGCGTTGTCAGAAGGAACAATAACTACATATCATGCCTTTGGGGTACACTCATATAGCGTAACGCCCTTTATGAGTAATTTCATGAAGGACTTCGATGTCGAAGTAACTACATATGAGTCCTATTTACTAAAGAATAGAGTACTGTCATCGGATGTGCAACGTGTAATACAGGATTCTCCTCAGGCCGTTGGATTAGAAATTGATTTGGACTGTATAGCGAATATGCCATCTTCAGCGGCATCACCCTCTGGTTGGGATTTAGATCATATAAGAGCGGTTGTGTTGCAAATTGATACACAAGAATTAGCATACATACACCTTACGGAAGGCGCAGTTATTTCTTCAGATCACGAACGAATCCTTGGTAGGTCTTTGGGTTATTTATGCTTGGATGCAATCGCCCTTAGGGGATAACGTTGATTTGATCCAAGTATATTACCGCTTCAGCAGCGCATCCTTCCGGAGACATCGCTTTTGAGGTAGTGTAGCTAAATTGAACCTTTAACCCTTTCTTTTTCATTCCATCTTTTAAATTTAATGGATAGGCCGAAGTAAAGGGAATAGAAATTCCCTGATTGAGTGCTTCAGATATTTCAATGTACACAGGACATTGATTTTCATTTACGTGGATTATTCCAATGAGACTTGTTGAATCTGTGGGCATGTCATTTTTAGGCAAACGTTTAGAGGATTTGCACGATAGAAGTGAGGCAAGGATAATAAAGGTAAGTATAGATTTCATATTCAAATATATAAAAAAGGGGGACAAGTCCCCCCGATTCCAAATAACCTGTAGCGTAGTTCATTTGAATTTGATTAGGTATAACGGACCATTTACGATAAGGTTACACAGGTATTAACATTTTCAATTTGATAAACATCACGAATGGTTTTCTATTTGAGTCTGCTTCCGTGATATTTTTGCCATGTGATGATGTCTGATCGTAAACGGAAAGCACTTGTTGATTTGTTGGAAGATCCCGATGAACGTATTTACTTGGTTATTAAACAGGTAATAAAATCAGAAGGTCAATTCATTGTACCCATGCTAACCCAGGTGATTACCAACGAAAAAAGCATTCCATTACAATATCACAGGGCGCAAGAAATCCTTTATGCTATTCGCTTAGAGGGTATTTCTCAAGAATTCTTGAATTGGAAAGATTCAAGTGATAAAGATTTGCTAAAAGCAATCATTACATTGACAAAATTGATCGATCCAAGGTTGGATGAAGCCTTTGTAAATAAACAGATGGAATCGATTAGGAAAGATGTATGGCTTGAGTTAAATGACTATCAAACAGCGTTTGAACAAGTTAAAATTTTAAACCATATATTTTTTGATATCCACGGGTTTGAATGTGAATCCTCGTTTCAGAGAAATCTTGAACATTTGAATATTGGTACGGTACTCGCTGAAAAGAAGGGTAATCCATTAATCATTGGATTAATATATTCCATTATTGCCAATTGGTTAGAAGTTCCGATTTATGGGGTTGATTTCCCTAAGATTTTTATTCTAGCAAGAATGGATGAGAATAACACCTCTTTTTTCAGCGATACAGAGAGTAAATATGGTGTTTTGTTCTACATAAATCCGATTGGAAAAGGAATTGTTTTTGATGAACAAGAAATCCGAACATTTTTAAAGCAAATTGAAATGGAGCCAGAACGTAAGTTTTTTGAACCTACGTCAAATACAAATCTGATACAACGTTATTTGCTCGCTTTTGAAGAAGCGTGTCACTTTAAGGGGGATGCGGAAGGACTCGAAGCCCTGTCACAAATCAAATCAATTTTCTAGTTGGATTGACCTTATTTGCCAATTGCCCACAAGCCGCATCGATATCTTTACCTCTACTTCTCCGAACATTAACGATTAAGTTTCGCCGTTCTAAAAACTCGGTGAACGCTTCGGTACGTTCAGCGCTTGCTTTAGCAAATTTAGAATCTCCAATACTGTTGTATTCAATGATGTTAATTTTACAAGGAACGCAACGCGCAAAATTTGCCAAGTTTGAAGCGTCTTCCAAGGAATCATTGAAGTCTTTAAAAAGAATATACTCAAATGTGATCCTTGATCCGGTGCGCTCATGAAAGTAAATTAACGCTTCGCTCAAGGTGGCTAAATTATTTGAGTCATTAATCTCCATGACCTCACTTCGTTTAATGTCATCTGCAGCATGAAGCGAGAGTGCTAAGTTAAAACGAACCTGTTCATCACCCAATTTCATAATCATTTTTGCGATTCCTGCAGTAGATAATGTAATTCTTCTTGGGCTAATATTGAATCGATTAGGGTCCGTAAGGATCTCTAATGCTGAAATTACTTGTTTGTAATTTAGTAAGGGCTCACCCATTCCCATTAATACAATGTTAGATAGCGGAATGCCGTAATTACTTGTGGCCAGTTCATTCAGCTCCACTACTTGATCTACAATCTCACCGGCACTTAGGTTTTTCATTAGTTTTAGCTTACCTGTAGCACAAAATGCACAGGATAAACTACAGCCTGCTTGCGATGAAATGCATGCCGTCATTCGCTTGCTGGTGGGGATTAATACGCCTTCAATGATTTGCCCATCAATGGTTTTGAATCCGCATTTAATCGTTTTGTCTGAACTTTTTTGAACGGTATCAACCATGAGGTGGTCAATATGATAGTGTTCGTTTAGGAATTCTACAAGCGGTGAACTCACATTGCGCATGTCATCGAATGTTCGCGCATTACGTTTCCAAAGCCAATCATACACTTGCGAAGCACGGAACTTTGGGAACCCACCCTGGGTTATTACATGGATTAATTCGGATGAACTTAGGTTCCGAATGTTAGGCTTTTCAGAGGGCATAGTTATCTCGAAAGCATCACGGGCATCACAAGCATTAAAATGTGTTCCGCAGCGTTGCTACTTTCATAGGGAGTTAATAACCCAGCTCGTGACGGTTCGCTCATGGATAATTGAACAGAATCAGTTTCTAGATTACCTAACATTTCTATTAGAAAGCGTGAATTAAAACCGATTTCTAAGTCGTCTCCATCGAAATTACAAGTTAATCGTTCGTTGGCTTCGTTAGAAAAATCAACATCTTCTGCAGAGAGCTGTAATTCAGCACCTGCAATTTTTAATTTAACTTGATGCGTGGTCTTATTAGAAAAAATAGCTACTCGTTTTAATGAGCTTAAAAAATGGCCTCGATCAATCGTTAAAACATTCGGGTTCTCTTTAGGAATTACCGCTTCATAATTCGGGTATTTTCCGTCAATTAATCGACAAACTAAAATCAAATCATTAAATGAGAAGGTAGCATTTGATTCGTTGTATTCAAGTTTCACCTGTTCATCTCCTCTTAAATTTGCTTTAAGTAGATTTAAGGGCTTTTTGGGGAGAATAAATGAGGAACTCGACGTAGTATTGATGTCCGTTCTTCGGTATCTAACTAACTTGTGCGCATCGGTTGCTACAAAGGTGATGTCTTCAGGCGAGAAATGACAATATACCCCAGTCATAACAGGGCGCATTTCATCTGTGCCAATGGCGAAAAGTGTTTTATTAATGGCACTCGACAATAATTCACCGGTTACATCAATCGAACTGCTATATTCTACAGCGGGTAATTTTGGAAACTCTTCCCCATTAAATCCAACCATTTTAGATTTCCCGTTGTCATATGTAATTTCAACCGCAAAGTTTTCCGGATTAACTCGAAAGGTACAAGGTTGATCTGGTAAACTCTTTAAAACATCCAAGATGAGTTTGGCTGGTATGGCTATTTTACCATCAGCGTCTGATTGAACTTCAAGATGCGTAATCATCGTAGTCTCTAAATCCGTTGCGGAAACGGTTAAGGTTTTTCCGGAAATCGCAAAAAGAAAATTATCTAAAATGGGCATTTTGGTATTGGTGCTTAATGCACCCGAAATGCTTTGAAGATGACTTAATAAGGTATTGCTCGAGGTAATAAAATTCATAGCTTAATTTTCAACAAACAAAGATAACAATACTTTGCTAAATCTAAGCGCAGATTCGCTATTAAGAAATATTATTTCGGGGCACTTAAATCTGGAAAATAGATATGGCCCATTAATAAGGCGTTAAATACGAAATATTGACATTTGACCAGTTCTCCATTCGGCATTTCCGCCCAAAATAAATTCATGTCCATAGACACCATCTCACCGACTTCATTACGTTGGGGCACATCACTTTTGATCCTGTGCATGATTAATGTGGTCGAAGTTCCGGTTTGTTCCGTGAGGCTTAATCGCGCAAAAATTGGGCTGCGTTTTACAGAATCCACTTGTTTTTTATTGAGTTCAACATTGGGAAAGTTAAAGTGGATTTTTTTATATCCTTGCAGGTAACGGTATACATTCGCGGTATCCAAACGCGTTAACTTTTTACCGCGCGAAGTCACTTCAAATCGACGACCCGTATTCTTTATTTTAAAACTCAACGCCGGCATTTCGTAATTTTTGATTTCCACAGATTTTATCTCCTCAGGGTTCAAAGAAAAGATTTCAGTGCACATCCAGCGCTTGCGCTCTGCAAAAAACCGAGGACTGATAATTCCATTTAATCCTTTAATCCGCATCATCACCGGATCTTTACTTTTTCCTTCATCCGCTGTTTCCAATAGCATTACTTGTCCATAATGGTCTTGCGTTGGAGGACCAATATACCACGACTTAGTCCATTCTCCATCTACATAATACGATACCTTTATGTGTTGCGTAGACATTAATTCGGTGAATCGTCTTTTTGATTTTTCAGGAAGGTACCCCTTAAACTCAATCAGTTTAGCTGCTTCAAGGATAAAAGAAACATTCGGTTTTGAAACACAATCACCCTTTTCATCGTGCCAATTCCCCTGCTCTTGAATGAGCTCCATGTGCTGACCATAGGTATCTTCAATAACTATTTTAGTAATTTTTGTGGTGTCCTCAATGGAAAAATTAATCCATTCTGTATCTGAATTTCCTCGATTTTTTATTAAATCAATGGTAAAAATGGATAGCACCAAGATTCCTAATAGTAGGACGGATAGGCCAATCAGTTTTTTATAACGTTTCATCGATTTATATATTTTCTTTTTCTTGAGAACAGCATGTAGATAGCTACGATGGCCACTATGCCAATCGGTATGAATAAATTTAAATAGCGTATGGTTTCACCCTCTGCTTGAAGTTTCATTTTGTCCATTTCTTTAAATTCAATTTGTCTACTTCTTATATCCAATACACTATTGTCACCCATCATATAATCCACCATATTTTGAATAAATTCTTGATTCCCATATACGAGCGATCTGCCATTAATGTCTTTGTCCTTACTGTATTTTAAGGCGTTAAACGGAAATGGAGGGGATGAAAAATACTCGTATTTTCCTGCTCTGAATACTGAATCATATTCGTTAGCGATAAACTGGCCATGTCCAACAACAAATACTTTGGTTTCGGCCTTACTCTTGAGTTGTTTTTTGCGAAAGTTCACAGGAATATATGCCCCTAGGGTATCCACATTAATCAGTACATCTCGATTTATAAAGTGCGATGGAATCGTGCCTTCAGCCATTGCTGCTAAGGTGATTTTATTGACTTCATCTTTTGGGTTTTCAATGAAGGCCGGATTTTCCCCAAAAATTTGAAAATCCATTAAACTGATTTGTGGTGCTAACCCCGTTCGATTTGAATTCGTAGAACTGGTTAAAATTTTAGTGAGTTTAACGTTTGCTGTTTGAATCAATTGAAGTTCATTCGCATATTCTAAGGATACCGGGTCAATATTACGTGTAATAGGGTGGAGTGATGGAGAGGCTAAGATGTGGTAAGGCCAACTTAATTTACTGGTATTGTCCAGCTGAATATTCCGGAAACCGCAAATCCGATCAAATACATAGTTTTCATGAATGTTGATGCCATAATCAAATAGCATTTTATCTAATTTTAAATTCTTTCGAATCGTATGATCCATGAAGTTTTTAGATAGTGAATCTTCCTGATGAGATAAGGTATTCATGAAAACCATTAATCGTCCACCCTTCATTACAAATTGGTCGATAAAATACAAATCCATAGGACTGAACGCTTGCTTAGGGTCTGCAATTATAAGTCCGTCCAATTCATTTAATTCATTTAACGATTCTTTGCTGTTAAAGGTGAGGGAAGTTAGATAAAAATACGGACTCAACACCGCACGGGCATTCATCGTCTGATGCTCATTTAATTCACCGTGACCCTGAAGAAAGCCAATGCGCTTTTTATCTTTTTGACTTATTTTCCTTAAGGATGAAAGTATATTGTATTCCAGGTTGTTAAGCGCGTTTTCAATTATTGGGTTAATACGGTTTAATTCTAATGGCGCATTATTGGGAGTACCCGGAAGGAATTGGATAAAGGTTTCTTTAACCACGCCATTGGAAGTATAGGTCACTTCGGCGCCTGGCCAAAGAATAAGTTGTGATTGAACACCATTTTTAACATAAACAACGGTTGTAGGAAGTATGCCTTTGTCAAAAATCCCTTTATAGAAAAAGTATTCTTCTTTCTTGTTAGCATGCCCCTCGGTTGGATTTATAAATTGATATTCAATGCGCTTTCCCGCAATGGTTTTAAAATCTTTTAATTTATCCTCAATGGCATTACGAAAACTCTGAATCTCCGCGGGTAGCTCGCCTTCCAAATAAATCTTTATGCTGATTCGATTTTCAAAATTCTTTTCATCAGCTAAAAAATCCGATGTGCCCTGGGCTAATGAATATCGACGGTCTTCCGTCATGTCAAATTTCACATTAACCAGTGCACTAATAATATTAACTAATATGAGGATGGCGAGGATTCCAATGAAATATCCCCAATTAAAAATGCCTTTCCATTTTAACTGTTTCATGGCTATTTTTTTAGGGTTTTAATCACCGTGAGTGATGCGCTTAAAAAGAACACAATAAACGACAAATTAAAGACTATGTCACCAAGTACCACTACACCCTTTTTAATGGAATCATAGTGCTGACTCAAACTGAAATATTGAATAATAAAATCAAGACTACCAAATTGAGCGAATGATCCTAATAAGGAAAGTCCGTCATAAAATAAATAACACATGGCAGTGGCCATTATAAACGCTACGATTTGACTTGAGGTAAGACAGGATGCGAATATACCTACAGAAACAAAGGCTGATCCCAATAAAATCAAACCAAGGTACGAGGTGAATGTCGCCCCTTCATCCACGATACCTACCGGATTTCCGAGGTAATGTATCGCGCCATAGTAAACAAGGGTTGGTAGTATCGAAAAGAGTAGTAAGGTGACCCCAGCAAAATACTTTGCGAGTAAGATTCCTAAATCACTAATTGGTTTTGTAAATAATAATTCAAGGGTGCCCGTTCTGCGCTCCTCAGCCATTGAACGCATGGTGATGGCTGGGATTAAAATCAAAAAGATATACGGCGCGGTATTGAAGAAGGGAATGAGCTCTGCTTGTGCACTGTCTAGAATGTTCATATTTGAACTTAACATCCAATTGAATAACCAGCATGCAATCAGGAAAATCACAATAAATACATAGCCCACAACGGAGCTTAAAAAACTTCTAACTTCTTTTAGATAGAGGGCATACATAGACGTCCTGAATTAGTGGAGTTCAAAATTAGGATTTTTAATGAAATAGCGACCTAACTTATTGCTTTTTGACGCTTTCGTTCGTTCCTTCAAAATGTGGAGTAAGCGACCATGCTTCTGCCTTGCTTGAAAACATTGGCTTGATGGTGCCCCAAAGCGCTGTAAAGGTTTCTGATGTCCTGTACCTTTCGAGTGATTCGTCATCCTCCCAAATGCTGTAGGTAAAGAACACCATGGGTTCATTGTTGTACTGTAATAATGTCATCTGATTACAGCCAGGAAAATTCACCACCTTATGTTTTACCTGCTCAAATACGGTTAGAAATTCAGGTACATACGCTTCCTGAAACGTTAGTTTTACAATGCGGGTAATCATAACAGGGCATCAAGGTTTCTAACCGATCCTTTCGGATAAAATGTTACGCGTACTGGTTCACCGAGCCGCATGCCAAATAACCGGTCAGCCCCGCCATTTCCTCCATTTGCCCCTCGATTAATAGCGATTTCTAAGCGTCCTGAATCATTAAATATCGCAACACGTTCACTAATGGTAACATCATTATACGCCTTGGATATTACATCAATGTCGTAATTTCTTTTCTGATAACTGATCGTAAATGGCACATCTAAACCAAAACGTTCGAAATCACGTTTGAAGATGTTTGTAATGATGTTGCCAAATTGATCAATGTGTATCACATTACCTTGAATCATATTGTGTTCAATGATTGGATTTGGAGTGAATGCTTTTTTATATGAGCTCACCGCAATCGCAAACTCATTAAATGGAATTTTATTAGCGATTTTTTGAGCCAAATCAATGAAACAGTGTTTCATCATAAATACCCATGATTCTGGTTCATGCTCAATGTTGGTGTACCTATATAATGCTTGTGGTACATCTTCCCCTAAAAAAGTACCAATGAAGCCATTGTCGTTGGTGATAAAATATTGGTTATCAAAAACTAATATCGTAGGATAAGCAAGCTGGTTTTCTTGTGAAGGGTCAGATATTTTATAAGGTAGAAATGGTTCTGAATCCACACCAATAATATGGATGCTTCCGTTCGGGAAGGATTGATAACTACTCCTAACTTGATACGCTGCTTCAGCAACTTCAAAAGGTTTTACGTGGTGAGTTATGTCTATAATTTGAACGTTTTTAACCGCTTGCAACAACTTGCCTTTAACTGAAGAGATGTAGAAATCTCTCAATCCAATGTCCGATGTTAGGGTAATGATTTGCATTTTAAGAACGCAATGTTTGAGTTATTTTATAATTTTACCAAAAGTATAGTTTTTCAACACATTGTTGCCTTATAAATTGATTTTAATTGGATTTAAGTAGTCGGAATATAGAACTTGGTGGGATAAATGCAGCGGCATTTTTTGGGGTAAACAATCAAAATCTAAAACATTTGAAAAGCTTTTTCCCAAAATTGTCTATCGTTGCCCGTGGTCACAAGATTACCGTGAAAGGTGAAGAGGAAATAATTGATCAATTTGAACTTAAATTATCCCTCCTCCTTCGGCACTTTGACCGCTTTAATTCGCTATCGGAGAATAACATTGATAATTTAATGCTATCCGATGGTGAAAAATTACTGCATACGGATAACGGCTCCGAAACCTTGGTTCACGGAAACGGAGGGGTTAAGATTAAGGCTCGTACGGTAAATCAAAAAAAACTGGTTGATTCCATTCAAAAGAATGATATGGTATTCGCGATTGGTCCTGCGGGAACCGGTAAAACATACACAGCCGTTGCCTTGGCTGTAAATGCCTTAAAAGCAAAAGAGGTAAAGCGTATTGTGTTAACCCGTCCTGCAGTTGAAGCCGGTGAGAATCTCGGGTTTCTTCCAGGTGACTTAAAGGAAAAATTGGATCCGTACCTCATGCCTTTGTATGATGCGCTGCGTGATATGATTCCGCCAGAACGCTTAGCTGAAATGATACAATATGGAGTTATTGAAATTGCTCCGTTAGCATTTATGCGAGGTAGAACCTTAGATAAAGCCTTTGTTATTTTAGATGAAGCACAGAATACTACCATCATGCAAATGAAGATGTTCTTAACGCGTATGGGGATGACCGCTAAATTTGTAATCACCGGGGATATGTCGCAAGTTGATTTACCAGGAAAACAGCGATCTGGCCTAGCGTATGCGACCTCAATCTTACGTGATGTAGATGGAATTGGAATTATCGAAATGGGTCAAAGCGATATTATACGCCATAAGTTGATTGCAAAAATTATTACCGCATTTGAACAACAAGAACAATTAGATAAACAAAAGAAATATGAAAGAGGCGCTGAAAAATCATGAATTCAGTTTTAGTGGGCAAACTTCCGTTTATCATGGAAAAGTAAGGGATGTTTATTCCTTAAATGATGGACGTTTGATTATGGTTGCTTCCGATCGAATCAGTGCATTCGACCATATTCTTCCACGACCAATTCCATTCAAAGGACAGGTTTTAAATCAAGTCGCAACGTATTTTTTAAACGCAACAGCTGACATCGTTCCTAATTGGTTGTTAGCCACCCCCGATGCTAATGTTTCTGTTGGTGTGGAATGCGAGCCAATTCGCGTTGAGATGGTTATTCGCGGTTATCTTGCAGGACATGCTGCGCGTGAATACAAATTAGGTAAACGCATATTGTGTGGCGTGGAATTACCGGAAGGTATGAAAGAAAATGATGCGTTTCCAGTTCCAATTATTACCCCAGCGGTGAAGGCCGCTGAAGGACACGACGAAGACATATCGCGAGAAGATATTTTAGCGCATGGACATGTTCCTGAAGCCATTTATAGTCAAATGGAAGCGTATACCCGAGCATTGTTTGCACGGGGTACCGAAATGGCTAAAGAACGCGGGTTGATTTTGGTTGATACAAAATATGAGTTTGGATTAAAGGATGGTAACGTAATTTTAATCGATGAAATTCATACACCAGATTCTTCGCGATATTTTTATACAGACGGATATGAAGACCGTCAACGAAACGATGAGCCTCAAAAACAATTATCAAAGGAATTCGTGCGCCAATGGTTAATAGAGCAGGGATTCCAGGGCTTGGAAGGACAGCAGATGCCGGTTATGCCCGATGACTTTGTGGACTTAGTAAGCCAACGTTATATTGAACTCTATGAAAAAATAACGGGAAAGGTCTTTGTTAAGGACGAACAAGAAGATATGATTGCTCGAATCAATAATAACGTATCAGCGTATTTATTGGCCTAGAATTTCAACAATTGGTTTCCCTGTCATGCTGCCAATTCGTTGCAATTTAAGCAGGTGAACAAGGGTGGCTGAAATGTCCGTGATTTCTAGGGGCCTGAATATTTCTTGAGCTTTCATTCGGTTTCCATACCACAATAAGGGAACATGGGTATCATAATTAAACGCAGATCCATGAGATGTGCCCTTGTGTTCAGCATTTGCGTTAGAAGAAATGGCAAGGAATCCCGGTTTGAGTATAAAAATCACATCGCCACTTCGCTCTTTAGAATAACCGTTCAATATCATTTGCATCCAAGAATCTTGAATGATTCCTCGTTCCAAATCAGACCCAGTTACCGCAACTTTAACTTCAGTAAATGTTCGGAGAATTGTCGCTACCTCTTGCTGGATTACCTCTCGAGTTAATTTTAATGAATCAATCAGAGGATAGTCAAGATAGATGTTTTGATTCTCTTCGGATTGTATGAGATTCGTTCCGTATTTTTTTTGAAGTTGGGTGTTGATGCTCGTTAAACACGCAGACATATCAAAATAACCTCCCGGTAGTTTCTCGTCTTTTAACTGCTGGGGAACTGGAACCACCGCATGATCCGCCGTTAAAAAAACCACATAGTTATGCTTACCAACTTGTTTATCCAAGGTGTTGAATAGTTTGGCAAGTTCAAGGTCTAGACGTGCATAAATATCCTCTATCTCCAGAGAGTAAGGCCCAAAGGCATGCCCAGCAATGTCGGGGGTTGAATAACTTATACATAGCATATCTGTAGCGTCATTCTTTCCGACACCTTCACCTTGTATTAATTCAAGGGCAAAATCAGTTAATAAGGTATTTGCAAATGGAGTTATAGTAAATTGACTGTAGTTCCCCTTAGCGAACGATGTGAACGCATAGGGGAACGTGGGTGTTTTTGCACCCTTGATGGTCACTTCATACGGTGAATTATCAATACTCCTGGAGTAACTTGAGGGGGTATTTAAAAGTTCCCAATCTGCTAAATACGTGTCGGCATTCTTTTGTTCATTAAATGTTTGAACCCAGCTTGGTAACTGATCCATGTAAAATGTACTCGTAATAAATTTCCCACTGCTGTAGTCAAACCAATAAGATCCATCGCTCAAATGTCCCCCGGGTAACGCAGCACTTCGGTCCTTAATGGAAATCGAAAATACCTTGGATGCGGGATAGGTAAATTTTAATTGATCGGTAATCGTCATGGTCTCTAGGTGGTGTGGTGAAACTTGCCCATATGCACTTGACGCATTTCCAACGGCTTGCACGCTTGGATCGGATACACAATTAACACCTTTAGCTTTGGTTCGATCATACCACTCATTCGCAACAATTCCATGATTATATGGCGTCGTACCAGTATAGATTGAGGCATGGCCTGGACCCGTATAGGTTGGCACATAGTTGTAATTAGTATTTCTGCAATTGACACCACGATTCAGAAACCGATTAAATCCGTCCGTTGAAAAATGATGCTGAAACCGATAGAGGTAATCGTAACACATTTGGTCCACAACAATACCAACAATTACTTTTGGGGTTTGTCCCAAAAAAATAAATGGAACAATCAAAAAGCTAAGGCCAATCTTTTTCATTACCCTTTCCCTTTTGATGGAACGGATGCAGGTGGACTTTTCGGTGCTGGGGAGGATGGTGGAGTTTTTATAGGTTTTGGCTCATTGATTGGCTTAGAAACATTAGGTGTTTTAGGCTCAGGGGTCTTGAAATTAATCGTTGGTTTGGCGGGTTCAGACGTCGGTTTACTTACGGGTTCATATTCGCTTGGTTTTGACGTTTGCTCTACCGGTTTGGTAGGCATCGGTTGCGCTTGATTATCTGGGAATTTAGAAGGGGCTATCGTGTTCGAATTTACCATAGGGTGCCTCAATTTATTCAGAATGACGCCTTCCGTTGCCGGAGGTGGAGTAGGAATTGGATTTGGTGCAAGGTCTAAATAATGAGCGTCGAATATACACCCATTCATTTCTGCTTCAGATACTCCCATTTGTTGACAGCGATTCCGAGCAGCGTCTCGGTTATTATTTGGTATCGAATTAAAGGTTCTAATTACTCGTGGAAACGTACGGTCTGTATAAAAAGATGTGGTTAATCCGGGGCGGTAATCAAACAGACTGAGTTCTTGAGTAACGCGATGTAATTCTGCAAAATCTTTAATGATTTCGTTTTGGTAACCTTGTTCGATATCTTGCGATAGCGATGCGAATTCAGGACTATTCATACCCATAAATCCTGTTAAATTGGTTGATTGATTGATTTGGTTAACCTGAAATTCATCTTGTCGGTTTCGATTGGCATTTCCAAGTAATCCAGTTACCTGTTGAATGTTGCACGAAGGATAGTTGACTGTAAGGTTCACGAACCCACGGCTAGCACTCCCGCGGTTATCAATGATTACTTTCTCACCCAGGGGACCTGAAACAATGTAGTTTCGCCCGATGAGTCTAATGCTGCCGCCAGAAGGTAAATAATAGGTTCTTCCCTCTAAACGAATCGGTTTTCCGTTAAGCCATAAGGGTGAATTAGATCCGTCCGGAACATCTTCTGCATAATAGGCAATGCGGTCTCCGTATAGCTTGATGGCTACCGCTGTATTCAATGAAAAATCATCCCGCTGTGGCTTCTGCCTTGCTTGCACCTCAAAATTGTCTCCAACCTTTGTTAAAACAAATTCTCCCACCGTTTGAAATGAATAGCTCGTGTTGTCGTAGGTTACGATATGCGGATCTCCATAGCTCCGTCCCTGGTTTGAACTGCAATATGTTGCATTTACTAGTGTACTCATTAACTGAGTAAACACGTCTGATTGATTCATCACGTAGAGCGTGGATTGCAAGGATTCTCGATCCCTTTCAGGAGCTAATGAAAATAATTCGAAAGGTGTAAGATCCTCAGGAAATGTACGGTCTGGTATGGGTTGTTTCGTTTGTATGGAAAGAATCGCATCATAAATCCATCCGCCGCGAATCGAATCCCATTGCACTAAGTCCTTTCGCACAGGTTCGTACGCCGTGTTACGTTGCCCATAACTTATGCTTATAATACAAGCTAGCGCAATAAAAAAAGTTGTTTTCATAGTTAGAATTTTGGACAATACTTATAGCCTACTCCTTTAATTGTTTGAATGTAAGAATCACCTATTTTTTCTCTTAATTTTCTAATGTGAACGTCGATGGTACGATCACCTACGATCACGTCGGTTCCCCAAACATTGGTTAAAATGTATTCACGTTTAAAAACCATGTTGGGCTTAGAAGCCAGTAATGCCAATAGATCAAATTCTTTACGGGGCAGTTGCAACGTGATTCCCTGAACATGAACCAAATGCGTTTCTTTATCAATTATTAAATCCTCAATGGGTTTCTGTTCCTTGGGTAAACGAGTACCGATACTCTTTCTTCTTAATAAGGCATTGATCCTGCTAACTAATACCTTAGGTTTAATGGGCTTTGCAATGTAATCATCTCCACCAGCCTCCAATCCTGCAATTTGACTGTAATCCTCCGCCCGCGCTGTTAAGAAGCAGATAAGAATGTCTTTATTGGCATGGTCCTCTTTAATTGTCTCACATGTTTGAATTCCATCCATAACAGGCATCATTACATCTAAGAGCATTAAATCTGGTTTTCTGATATGAATGCAATCAAGAGCTACGGAACCATTTTCGGCTACATCAGTTGTATGCCCTTCCTTTTCGAGGTTATACTTAAGTAGCTCTCGAATATCCGCTTCATCATCAACAATTAATATGTGTCCCATTTGATTTCGAAGGTAAGGAGTTTTATGTTTGAAATGGTTATGAATACGGCTATAAATCGAAGATTAACATTTTTTTAAGAAAAAAAATCTGGCGATTCGTAACCAAGTTCAATTTTCACATTACCTTTGCAGCAGTAGTAGGTTAGGTTGATTAGTCAAGGGCCCTGGGAAACCAAGGCTCTTGGCTTTTCATAATTAAGTTAATCAAAATGTTGCCTACCATGAAAATCTCAATTTTACTTGCTGAAGACGATATAAATCTTGGATTTGTAATATCGGATCAGCTACGCGCAGAAGGGTATCATGTGTCCTTAACAACGGATGGGGTAGAAGCGCTTAAACGATTTAATGAGCAGCCTTATCACCTGTGTATTTTTGATGTAATGATGCCCAAAAAAGATGGGTTTACCTTAGCGAGGGATATCCGTCAAATTAATGGAGATGTTCCAATTTTGTTTCTGACAGCCAAATCAATGACTGAAGATAAAATTGAGGGGTTTAACGCCGGAGGGGATGATTATTTAACCAAACCATTTTCTGTGGAAGAGTTAAATCTTCGGATAAAGTCGCTTTTGAAACGGGTTAACATACGTACTGAAATACCGGAAGAAAAGGTGTTTAATGTCTCTTCATTTATATTTGATACAGAGAATTTAACGCTCACACTATCGGGGGAGGTTCAATCACTAACCAAGAAAGAAGCTCAAATTTTGAAAATTCTATACAAATTTAAAAACCAAGTCTTACCGCGTGAGGTCATCTTGAATACGGTTTGGGGTCAAGATGATTATTTTGTTGGTAGAAGCTTAGATGTTTTCATAACAAAGCTTCGAAAGTATCTTAAGGATGATGAGACAATTCAAATTTTGAATATTCATGGTGTTGGCTTCAAATTAGAAATCAAAGCATGATTCTTCACATTGAAACATCAACAAAAATTTGTTCAGTTGCACTTTCAAGTAAGGGAGAATTAGTCGGTTGTATCGAATCTTCAAGCGATCAATTCATTCATGGAGAAGCGTTAACAGGAATGATTCAAGAACTTTTGGATCAGCATGCACTTCAAATTACATGCTTAAGCGCCATATCCGTTGCCATTGGACCTGGATCATATACAGGTCTTCGTATTGGGTTAGCCACTGCCAAAGGATTAGTTTTTGGATTAGGGGTCCGGTTTATCGGGATTTCTTCCTTGGAGAGTTTGACTGAATTAGCACGTGAAAAATATCCTAAAGCATCGATAGCTGCTGCCTTTGACGCGCGAAGAGATGAGGTATTTCTTCGGATTCAACAAGACGAAACCTTATTACTCAATGATCAACCTGCCATAATAAAAGAAACGTATAGTTCACCGATTTCACCATTAGTTTGGGTCGGCGATGCCAATGCTAAAATTAAATCGGTACTATCCAATGCTCAACATGTGTTTGCAGACGAAATTCAACCATCCGCTAAAGGTCAGGTTCGAATCGCTTTTAACAGGTTTTTAGCGGGAGATTTTGATGATATAGAACAAATGAAACCGAATTACACAAAAGCATTTTACAACGGAACAGCTAATGCGTGAAATTCACGAGTTATTTTTAATAAAAAAATGATCAATACTCGGGATATCTAACAATGTGTGTTAACTTTGTGGAAAGTTTGCACGGATGAC
This sequence comes from Crocinitomicaceae bacterium, assembly GCA_040383285.1. Classification (GTDB taxonomy): domain Bacteria; phylum Bacteroidota; class Bacteroidia; order Flavobacteriales_D; family Crocinitomicaceae; genus UBA952. The sequence continues at coordinate 28,633 of JBEIDV010000006.1, forward strand.
GCCGAAAATTGATACACAGATCGCTCAGTTAAGAACCATTTTCCATCAATTAAAAGCTGAAATTGAGCAGGAACGTACTACAATTCAACAATTGAATGTTGAGTTGGATGTGGCAAAACAGGAAGTAAAACGACTAACAGAAGCCCAACAAGCGTTTCAGCAAGAAATCACCCGATTGTCTGCGGCTGTCCAAGCAAATAAAAAACAACAGGCGGTTGAACCTAATCTGTTCAGTGGTTACTCACGAGATGAGGCTGAAATCGACGCGTTGGTAAAAGAAATAGATTTTTGTATTGCCCAGTTAAAACATAACAATGGCTAAAGTATCCTTAAAGTTGGAAATTGCAGGAAGAACCTATCCTATTTCAGTATTAGAGGCTGAAAAAGATAAAGTGTTGCACGCTGCAAATGCCTTAAATGCTTCCATTGATTCACTGAAAAAGCATTATGCAGTGAATGATCAGCAAGATTTATTAGCCATGGCTTCATTGCAATATTTAATGAAACCCCTTAGTAATGCTGATCCTGACTTTAGTGAAATAGAACAAAAGTTAGATGATCTAACAACGGAGCTCAAAGGAATAATCTAGGATTTTACCAACCCTGAATTAATAATTAAATAAAAGGGTATGGATTTATTAGGAATAATTATCGGACTTGTTGTTGGTGGAGGCGGCGCCTTTGCTGTTCAACAATGGATTGTAGGTAACAAAGTTAAACAACGAATTTCAGAAGCTGAAAGTGAAGCTGAACGCATTAAGAAAGAGCGTATGCTTCAAGCGAAGGAGAATTTCCTCAAGCTTAAAGAAGAGCATGAGAATAACGTTAAAGAGCGCGAGCGCCGCATGCAATCAAATGAAGATCGGATTCGTGGAAAAGAAAAGTCAATTAATCAAAAATTAGAGGATCTAAATCGAAAGGAAAAAGATTTGGAACGCTCCCAAGGAGAACTAACGCAAAAAAGTTCAAGCTTAGACGGTAGAATGCAGGAACTGGATAAAATCCAACAAAAACGTGTGGCTGAATTATCAAAAATTAGCA
>JBEIDV010000007.1:0-28531 GCA_040383285.1 Crocinitomicaceae bacterium
CTCATCAATCCGCGCAATTTTATCTTCGAATAACTTGATTTTTCGGTCCTTGTATAACCTGCCAACGGCTTGCTTGAATGTTTTTTTACTCAATTGGAATTGATTGTAGATGTCGGCAGCGTCGGATTTATCCGTGAGGAACAGGAACTTGTGTTCCATCAAATACTCCCAAACCATTGAAACGGCTTCATCGTATTTATCCACCGTGCCCGCACTCATTTGCAAATCTATTTTACCATCGGGTCTCACGAGTTTTGCGTAGCAGGTAATGTACTGACCAAGTTTTACAGGGATTCTGCAGTCGCTGCGGTAGAGCATGCCGCTGTAGCGTTGATTAACGATTCCTCGCCATCCCAATTCATGATGTTCGGTTACCATAAAGGATACGCGTTCATTGGTAATGCTTTCTGGTGCTTCAATGAGGTGTTTTCTAATTTTCATTGAACCGAAAAGACGATCTGTTAATTCGTCATATTTTAAGAAGATCGGGTAGGTATCGCCAATTTCTACGCCTTGTCGTTGTTCTGCGAAAGGAATCATAAGATTTTTATCTAAGCCCCAATCCGCAAAGGCACCATACGGATTAATTTCTACGATGCGCAAAATAGCACACGTATCAAGTGTTAGCAGCGGTTGATCGGTAACTGCCACGCGTCTATTTTCAGAGTCTTTCATGAGAAAAACAGAAACGGGGTCACCTTCTTTGGCCTCTCTGGCTAAATATTTTGTTGGAAGTAGTACTTCCTCTACGTTTGATTCCTCAGCATCAATTTCAGGTTGAAAATGCTCAACCAAATAGGCTCCTTGAGGAGTAAATCGATTGATAAATAAGGAGTTAAATTCACCGAGTTTCATCATGGTTCTGGGGGCCTTCTTCTGTTTTTACGATATTTTCCTGTAGTAACACTGAGGTTGTTCGGATTCCTGCGATCCCACCATTTCTTTTTAGGAGGTTCAGCTTGTTCGGGGCCGTCATCCGTCACATGAAAATCTTCACTTTCTGGTGTTCTAGCTACGTGACCAATATCTCCTTTGCGATTCTCATCCATCGGATTGATCCATTTTAGTTTATATACTTCCTTTTTTACTTTTCCGGTTTTGGATCCATCACTAAAAGAGTGGTTTCATTGGTTGAGTTCATCTCATTGGTTGCTATGACATCCTCATTCAGAACAAATCGGTCGTCTTCCCATACATAGGCATCGTATGAAAAGTCTGGAATGTAGTAGGAGTATAATCCAGTTAATGCAGGGCTTTCTGGGGAAAGGTGATCGAATACGATTCGGTTTCGTTTTTCATCCATTTTAAGCGACATTGTGCTTTTATCCGCAAACTCAAATACTACGCGTTTTAAGGTTTTGTTTTTATTGATGAATAAAGGGCTACCGAATTTCGCTGCATTCCCTTTGAATGATAACACGTCAATCAATTTAAAATTACTGTTAGTGGTTGCACCATCCCAACCAAATAAAATATATTGAAAGTCATTATCAATTTCCACCGGGATGATTCGATAATAAAGTGCACCATACCAATTTTTTGAATCCACCACCTGTTCTGAGATCAAGGTGTAGGGGTCGGTAACATCGACTAAATCAAAAACTTTACACGTTTCTTTTTCTTCATCCCAATGCATTATAAATCCGGTATAACTGTATGAAAAGTCTTTGAACTCCAGATTCCAATGAACGATTCGAACAAGTCCGTCCTCGCTTTTAAGGTCAGCTATGCTTGTTAATTGAGTGAATTGAAATTGATATGCGCCGTCCATCCTTAGAAAAGCACCCATTTCTTTGGTGAAAATAGAATTAATTCGTTTGATTTCGTTATCTGACTTTGCTGAACGCAGTTCATCTAAGCGAGACTTCAGTTTTAGTTCAGACTCTGCTAGATTCTGTGTAAAACCAATCGAGAATAATAGAATAAATAGATGAAATAACAGGTAGCGCATGGCACTAGAACGCTGAATCGAAAAATTAGTTACTGCATTCAAACCTCGTTTAATTGCTTTATGGTTTCCTTTGGGTCGGTTGAATTGAAAACGAAGCTCCCAGCCACCAAGGCGTTGGCGCCTGCTTGTTGCAACAACGGGGCATTTTCGATATTAACACCACCATCAACTTCAATGATAAAATCTAACCCAAGCTGCTGTTTAATAGCATGAAGTGCTGCCACTTTTTGAAGTGTTTCTGGAATGAATTTTTGCCCACCAAAACCAGGGTTTACTGACATGATTAATACCAAATCCACACTGGAAAACATGTGTTGTAAGGCGCTTACGGGTGTGTGGGGATTAATCGCGATTCCCGCTTTCATTCCTAATTCTTTTATGGCTTGTATCGTTCGGTGCACGTGTGTACATGCTTCATAATGAACAGTAAGGATGTCTGCGCCCGCTTTTTTAAACTCATGCAAATAGGGATCTGCGTTTTCAATCATTAAATGCACGTCGAGTACTTTTGTTGTGTGTTTTCTAACGGCACTTAATACGGGGAATCCAAAGGAAATGTTAGGAACAAATACCCCATCCATTACATCAATGTGAATCCATTCGGCTTTTGAACTATTTAGCATTTCAACATCACGTTGAATATTGGCAAAGTCGCAGGATAATAAGGAGGGAGATACAATCATTTTGCGGTTTTTTTAATTTGTTTTGGCTTTTTTGAAAGGATTTTTATCAGTTCTTCCTCCCTAAAATAGATGTCTAAATGAAAGGTTAGTCGTTTTTCATGGGTGGTAACCGTTTGGTATTCAACGTAAATTGGAATCCGTGTTTTTAAGGCAATTGCCTTATGGTCGCCGATTCTAACCAGGGAATCCAGTGTATCTGGCGGCATGGACTTTTTTCGTCTTCCTTCTTGATCGTATTCAAGCATCAACTTACCTAATTCCACCGGGTTTTGACAACGCATACAGCCATGTGAAAAACTTCTAATCTTTCGATTAAATAACGCTTTTTGAGGGGTATCATGAACGTAGACGCTGTGGTTACTTAAAAACTCAAATTTGATAATACCAAGGCTATTCCAAACTCCAGGCATTTGTATCACATTAAACCCGCTGGGACGTTTGCTCCAATCAATGGATGAAGGATTTATTCGCGTAGTGTCATTGTACCGGCAAAGCTTATAGTGGTGCTTCGCTAGGTAACCTGGGTTCTTGTAAACATCAGGCATGATTTCTTTTTTAATTATGCTTGCAGGTACTTTCCAGTACGGGTAAATTATAATTGTTCTGATTTCGGAAACAAGTTCGGGGGTCTGAGTATCTCTTTTTCCGACTACCATTCGATGTATCGCTTTTAGGCTATCGTTGGCATAAAAGTATAATTGATACTCAGGTATATTAATTCTGACATAACGCGGACCATAAGGCGCATGTTGTCGAACCTTATCCAGGCTAATGGCCGCGCGTGTTAAGCGGTGTTTATTGGATTCAGCAAGTGCTTCCAGGGTATAATCGTTTAACTCATACGTACTGTCGAGTCCATTGTCTGTTTTAAATTCGAGTAAGGCTTGTTGGTAGCTTTCAGGGCTGTAAGTTTCATCCATATATCCTTTTGAACGAAGGCTACTAATTGCGAACTTTTTTGGATTCTCTTTAATTTGTTTGTCTTTTTTTATGCTAAAAGAGATGGTGTCAATGGGATGTGTATCCACGAAATGGTAGATTCCTTCCGCCAATTGACTGTAGATGGTATCGTTTATCGGGCCTTGATTGATAATAAACTCATCACGTTTCTCCTTTTTCTTAATGGAAAGAAATTGTTTTAATAACGTAACACTGATCGTTTGTAGCGGTTTCTTTTGGGACGTTGTAAAATCAAAAAAACCATGTTTGACAGCAGAAAGTATGCGTGACAAATTAACGATACTTCGTAATTCTATTTCTACCGAATGTAAGGAATCATTAAGTGGAATGCAGAGCTCTTGAGGAACGCCAAACGCTAAAGACTCATTGATAAGTGCGGTTAATATTTTTCCATTTTTAAGTAGTGTGGAATCTGTTGAAGCGACTGTAGGTTCGTAATTAACCTGTTCGTAATATGCACGAAGTAGCGTGATTTCTTCTGCGCTAAAGCGCGTTCTTAGTAAGCTATCACTGCCCAAGTACCGTTCAATTTTAGTTGAAATTGACAGGTCTTTATCGGCAAGAAAATCAAAATTTTGTTCAGGTTCTCTCGTGCAGGAAACAACTAGCGATAACAAGAGTAATAAAAGAAAAGGAAACCTCATATTATGTTGCGAATATAACTAATTTTGAGGGATTATAATAACCAAGCTTTCGTATGTTTATATCAACTACACTGATTATCATAGCATTAACGGCTTGGTTAAGTTATACAGGAATTAATCGTCCGTATTGGAGGGAAGAATTTCTATTCAATCCTTATGAAATTTCTCATGGAAAGAAATCCTGGGGAATCTTTACACATTCTTGGTTTCACGCGGATTACCAACATTTGATGTTCAATATGTTGTCTTTATTTATGATTGGAAGTCATTTAGAAGAATCATGGTGTGACGAATTCGGAATGACAAAAGGAATCGTACTGTATGTGACGCTTTACCTAACTGGAGGAATTGCAGCGACCATTATTCCCTTTTTCAGACACAGATATAATGCATCGTATCGTTCATTAGGTGCATCCGGAGCGGTTTCTGCCATCGTTTTTGCGACTATATTATGGTACCCAAAAATGAATTTAGGCCTCTTGTTTCTTCCGATTCCTATTCCAGCATATATTTTTGGTCCCTTGTACTTGCTTTTTGAATATTATGCAATGAAACGAGGAAATTCTGGGATAGCAAATGATGGTCACATCAGCGGGGCATTGTTCGGAATTCTGTTTGTTTTATTCCTTAACCCCAATAAAGCCTCGGAATTTATTGATAATTTTGTTCGGTAATGTGGTATGTGAATAATAATGGTCAAGTTGTTTCGGGCACTGAACCTTCGATAGTGTCTGGAAGTCGGGCATTTTTATATGGGGATGGAGTCTTTGAAAGCATTCGAATAATGCACGGTAAACCGATTAATTTGACTGCCCACATTCAACGGTTGTTCAAAGGGGCAGAAGTGCTCAAGATTCGAATCCCATCCTATTTGACAGTGGAGGTTTTTCATGAGAAAATCATGGAGTTAATAACGCTAAATGCGATAAAATCTGGGGGGAAATGTCGACTATGTATCGATCGGGTAGCGGGAGGGACCTATAAGCCAACATCCAATGAGGCTACTTATTTCATGGAAGTTTGGCCAATGGATGAAAATGATTTTCTACTCAATTACAAAGGAATAGAAGTAGATGTATACAAGGACATTAAGTTTTATCCCAACTTTCTGTCTCCGTATAAAACAAAAAATGGCTTAACGAAAGTGTTGGCTGCTATTGCTGCGGAGGAATTAGGAATGGGGGATTTTATCTTGCAAAATGAACGAGGGAATTTAATAGAGTCAACCAGCTGTAATATGTTCATAGTGAGCAATGGTGTGCTTTATACACCGGGCTTGCAAGAAGGATGTATTGCAGGAACGATGCGGATGCAAATCATTAATTTAGCGATACAAAATGGAATTAGGGTGTATGAATGCCCTATTTTACCACACAACCTGCTTTCGGCAGACGAAGTCTTTTTAACCAATGCCATAACAGGAATCAAGTGGATTGGTGGGTATCGAACCAAAAGATATTTGAATACTACGTCAAGAAGATTGGTTATGTTGTTAAATGCGCATTGGTCCAAATCACTTGGTGTGTAATTACCACGTATACGCACCATCTCCTAACCATTTCCCCTGCACCCTTAACGTTTGTTCAATTACGTCACGTACACATCCCATACCGCCATTTAACGGAGAGATGTAATCTACCAGCGCTTTGACATCGATTGAAGCATCCTGTGGTGCGGTGGTTGTTCCAATGATCTTCATTAACGGAATATCGGGTATATCGTCTCCCATATACAAGCTTCGGTCGGCTGTCACTCCGAAGGCTTTTACTAGCTGCTCAAATACTTCTTTTTTATTGCTGCTCTCTAAGCGAACATCTGTAACCCCAAGTTTAATATAGGTTTTGCGAATAAATTCTGATTCACCACCAGTGATTAAAAATATCTTGTATCCTAATTTGGCAGCATACTGAATCGCATAGCTGTCCTTTACATGAATACTGCGCTGATAATCCGTACCATTGATTAAAACACTTCCGTTGGTTAACACGCCGTCAACGTCAAAAATAAAGCAATCTATGTTCTTTAATTTGATTTTGTAGTTCATGGGATGTAGTTTGTTTTGATTTGAGCGCTTAAGAATTCATACAATTCAAGGGTAGAGCCGCTTAACATTCCCTTGTGTTTTTCCATGGTTATAACATCGTTTCTTCGTGCAGGACCAGTCTGTAAATCTTTGTTAATTAATAGATTAGATGTTGTTTTTGAAATCAATAATTCAAATAAATTTATAGGTATTTGATGAGATTGGGCATGTTCAATACCTTTGTTCATTACGAAGTATCCAAAGTTGTTGATGAACACGGCGGCAACGTGGGAAGCAAATCGAGCTTCTTCGTTCAATACGGTAAAATTAAGTGATAACTGCGTCAGTAGCCTGCTGCCAAAATCGAGTGCTTTATCATTGAACTCACACAAAAACGGCACTTCATCAATTGAAGGTAGGGCCTGGGTTTGAATCGTCTGTAATGGATATATGATTCCGATTGGACGATGTGGATACGCGCTGATGCTGAATAGTCCCGCACAGATAAATACTGGAATTGAAACATCTAGCGATTCTATTACTTCTGAAATGTTTCGATCCTGAACGCATACGAAATAACAATCAACCCCTGAGTTTTCATCTTCGGCATCGATACCGTAGGTGTTACTAAATTCAATCGTTTTAGCTGAATTAGAACCTTTTACATAGAGTGAAACACCCTTGACTTTAGTTAAATTAATAGCCCAAAATGCCGCAACATTACCTGTGCCAACAAGGCCTATTTTCCATGACATTGTTTATATTTTTTACCGCTTCCACATGGGCAAGGATCATTGCGATTGATTTTAGGGTCAACCACAACAGGCTCTCGTTTTACCGGTTCCTGCATAGAGTTTTGTATGGCCTCTTGATAGCCTTGGCTTCCTTCAAATCGCGGGGCTTGACCCGAAGTGCTAACGTTGGTCTTTGCTTGGGCATAATGACTTTCATTTGCATCTTTGTTGGTACTCTGCATTTCCTGTTCAAAAGGAATATCTAATGTCATAAGGAGTTCTACAGAAGATAAATTCACCCGGTTAATCATGTTTTTAAATAAATCGTATGATTCCAATTTATAGATTACTAATGGGTCTTTCTGTTCATACGTAGCATTATTTACAGCAGATCGTAAATCATCCATCTCACGTAAATGCTCCTTCCATTCATTGTCGATTATGCCCAGGATAATGTGCTTTTCAAATTGCTTTGAAACATTGGCACATTCACTTTGATATGCTTCCGCTAGATTTACAATTAATTGCACCTCTCTTCGGCCATCCGTTAATGGGAAGACGATATTCTTATATCGGTCAGACATCGTCTCAAATACATGCTTAACTTGAGGGAAGGCTTTTGTTGCAAACTTCTCACATTTGCGTTGGTACTGCGTAATCATTGCCTCGTATACAAGATTGGTAAGCGTATTAGCATCAGCCCGTCTGAATTCTTCTTCTGTTACAGGGGAAGAAATTCCTAAAATCCGAATCAATTCTACTTCGAAATCAGTGAATTCAGCGTGTATGTTTTGTTGAACGGTTTGTTCGCATAAATCGAAAAACATATTATCCACGTCGATGTCTAATCGGTCGCCAAAGAGTGCATTTTTGCGAAGCTTATATATCAACTTACGTTGGGCATTCATAACATCGTCATATTCTAATAGACGTTTACGAATACCGAAATTATTCTCTTCGACTTTTTTCTGGGCGCGTTCAATGGATTTGGATACCATTCCATGCGTGATTACTTCCCCTTCTTTAAGTCCCATTCGGTCCATGATTTTAGCAATACGTTCTGAACCGAACTTACGCATTAAATCATCTTCTAATGAGACGAAAAACTGTGATGAACCTGGGTCGCCTTGACGTCCTGAACGACCGCGTAACTGACGGTCTACCCGTCTTGAATCGTGACGTTCTGTCCCGATAATCGCTAATCCTCCGGCTTCTTTAACTCCAGCACCGAGTTTTATATCCGTTCCACGTCCCGCCATGTTTGTTGCAATGGTCACCGCGCCGGCTTGCCCTGCTGCCGCAACGATTTCAGCTTCTTTTTGATGGTGCTTCGCATTGAGTACTTGATGTGGTACTTTTTTAAATTGTAGCATTTTGCTCAATAATTCAGAGATTTCAACGGTCGTAGTACCAACCAATACGGGACGGCCTTCAGCTACTAATCGTTCCACTTCCTCAATAACCGCCGCAAATTTCTCGCGTCCAGTTTTGAAAACCATGTCCTCTAAATCTTTCCGAACCGCTTTACGGTGCGTTGGAATAACCACCACGTCCAACTTGTAAATATCGTAGAATTCTTTCGCCTCTGTTTCAGCGGTCCCTGTCATACCCGCTAATTTGTGGTACATTCTAAAGTAATTCTGTAGCGTTATGGTTGCATAGGTTTGCGTCGCTGCTTCAATTTGAACGTTTTCTTTCGCTTCAATGGCTTGGTGTAATCCATCGGAATATCTTCGGCCTTCTAAAATCCGTCCAGTTGATTCATCAACAATTTTGACTTTTCCCTCTAAAATAACATACTCAACCTCTTTTTCAAAAAGCGTATAGGCTTTAAGTAATTGGTTAACGGAATGAATTCGTTCAGATTTAATAGAATAATCCCTTACGAGTATATCTTTCTTTTCAAGAAATTGATCTTGGTTAAGTTCTTCTTTTTGAAGTTTAGCGATTTCTGCGCCAATGTCCGGCATGATAAAGAAATCTCGATCATCTGATCCTGAAATTAGATCGATTCCTTTGCTGGTAAGTTCAATAGTATTGTTTTTTTCATCTATGATGAAAAAGAGCTCAGCATCAATTTTCTTCATGTGCTTGCCCTGTTCTTGCATGTATGTGTTCTCTGTCTTTTGCAAATGAACCTTAACGCCTGGCTCCGATAGGAACTTAATTAAGGCGCGATTCTTAGGAAGACCTCGGTGTGCTCTTAAAAGCGCAATACCACCTTCTTCAAGCATTGTTTTTTCTAATTTCTTATCGGACTGAAGTTCGTTTAGTACCACTAAATTTTTCTTTGCCTCTAATAAGAATTGCTGAACAACTTCTCGCTGCGCATTCACGATACGCTCAACGCGCGGTTTTAATGCGTGAAATTCTTGTTCTCCATTGCTCGAGGTAGGTCCTGAGATTATTAATGGAGTACGGGCATCATCGATTAATACAGAATCGACCTCATCCACAATGGCAAAGTGATGCTTGCGCTGAACCAATTCGCTTGGATGTCCGGCCATGTTATCACGTAAGTAATCAAATCCGAACTCATTGTTCGTACCAAAAGTAATGTCTGCTAAATAGGCATTTCTGCGCGCATCTGAATTCGGTTGATGCTTGTCGATGCAATCAACACTCAACCCATGAAATTGATACAGTGGCCCCATCCATTCGGAATCTCGTTTGGCGAGATAATCGTTCACTGTTACAATATGAACCCCTTTGCCCGCTAAGGCATTAAGGTAAACCGGAAGGGTAGCAACAAGCGTTTTTCCTTCACCCGTTTGCATCTCTGCGATGTTTCCTTGATGCAGTACGGCTCCTCCCATCAACTGCACGTCATAATGCACCATGTTCCATTGTACGTGATTCCCTGCAGCTGTCCACTCATTGTGCCAGATCGCTTGATCACCGGTAATAGTAATTCCATCTTTTTTAGTAGCAAGGTCTTTGTCGAACTCCGTAGCAGTAACACTAAGTTTCCCGTTGTGTGCCCAGCGGTGTGCAGTTTCTTTAATTACAGCAAAAGCCTCGGGAAGAATTTCAATTAATACATCTTCAATGGTTTCATCGATAGCTTTTGTAAGTGCATCGATTTGCTCAAAAATTACTTCTTTCTCGTCGATAGAAAGGGAAGGGTTTGATACTTGTTCCTGTAAATTAGCAACCTCAGCCTCTTGAGCACTTATTGCGTTTTTGATTTTATCTCGAAAACTAATGGATTTATCCCTAAGTCCATCGTCAGTTACCTGCTGAATTTCAGCCAAAAATGAGCTGGTTTTATCTACGAAGGGTTGATATCGTTTTTGATCCTTTGTGCTTTTGTCTCCGAATATCTTTTTTAGTATGTCGCCTATCATAATATAGAATGTAGTTGGCAAATGTAATTATTTCGCCTCGATAATGGTATTCCTTAATTCTTGAAATTGAAAATTTACAATTCTTTAGTAAGTAACGGCTTCCACAAAATCAATTTAACTTAACTTTGCACATGCATCAAACCATTTTAATTTATGATTTCGGGTCACAATATACCCAGTTGATTGCGCGTAGAATTCGCGAAATGAATGTCTATTGCGAAATCCATCCGTGGACTTCTATCGGAGATACAACACCTGATTGCATGGGTGTTATTTTGTCTGGAAGTCCCTATTCAGTTAGAGATAGTGCTTCACCAAAACCTGATTTATCGCACATAAAAGGGAAGTTGCCGCTTCTCGGAATCTGCTATGGTGCGCAATTATTGGCTCAGGGATATGGCGGCGAAGTAAAAGCGTCCAACACACGTGAATATGGAAGAGCGATGTTGCATCAAGGGGTATCATCAGGACTTATGTCTAGAATTAGTTATCCAACACAAGTATGGATGTCGCATGGGGATTCAATTGCCAACTTGCCAAGTAATTCAACGTTAATTTGCAGTACAGCGGATGTTGCAAATGCAGGCTACCAATTTAATGGAGAGCAAACATTTGGAGTACAATTTCATCCCGAGGTTTATCATTCCACGGATGGTATGACACTGCTTAAAAATTTCGTTTTAACAGAATGTGGATGCCATGGGGATTGGTCTCCAGGGATTTTTGTTGAAGAAAAGGTAGCCGAGTTAAAGGCACAGATAGGTTCAGATCATGTTATTCTTGGATTGTCAGGAGGTGTGGATTCTTCGGTAGCAGCCATGTTGTTGCATAAGGCAATCGGTACTCAGTTACATTGTATTTTTGTGGATAATGGACTGTTACGGAAAGCAGAATATCAGCAGGTCTTAGATTCATATAAGCATATGGGCTTGAATATCAAAGGAGTAGACGCTTCAAGTCGCTTCTATGATGCCTTGTCTGGAAAAACTGACCCCGAAGCCAAACGAAAAGCAATTGGTAAAGTATTTATTGATGTTTTTGATGAAGAATCCGGCAAGGTTGAAAATGCCTCTTGGTTGGGACAAGGGACCATTTATCCTGATGTCATTGAATCGGTTTCGGCTACTGGTGGACCTTCTCAAACCATTAAATCTCACCATAACGTGGGTGGATTGCCAGATTATATGAAACTTAAGGTGGTAGAACCGCTACGAAGTTTATTTAAAGATGAAGTACGACGTATTGGTCGGGCGATGGATATGGATGCAGCCTTGCTGGATCGACATCCGTTTCCTGGACCAGGACTTGGTATACGGATTCTGGGTGAAGTAACACCAGAAAAGGTTCGGATTCTCCAAGAAGCCGATTCTATATTTGTTCAGGGTCTAAAGGATCATGGTTTATATAATCAAGTATGGCAAGCAGGTGTTATTTTGCTCCCTGTACAATCAGTAGGAGTCATGGGGGATGAGCGAACGTATGAAAATGCCGTGGCGTTGCGGGCGGTCACTTCAACCGATGGAATGACAGCAGATTGGTGCCATTTACCCTATGAGTTTTTAGCGGAAATTTCGAATAAGATAATTAACCAGGTAAGGGGCATTAATCGGGTTACCTACGATATAAGTTCTAAGCCGCCGGCTACTATTGAATGGGAATAAATCGTATCGGTCATATTGCCTTCCTTCTAACATGCTACTGGGTAAGTTACGCACAGAATTTTTATCCAATAGTTAAAAAAGATAATCTTTGGTTTCATGAAGTTGTAATTAAGGAAGGAACAACCTTGTTTTCTTTGATGCAAGAATTCGGCCTTTCAACAGAAGAAATTAAACAGGACAATCCAGGGATCACAGATCAACTAAAAACCAATGGTAAAATTTTGTTGCGCGCAAAACGAAATTCCTTTGATTATACGGTTAAAAAAGGGGATACTCCCTATGGCGTAAGTTCTAAGTTTGGTATTCCTTTGGATAGTTTATATGCATATAATGAGTTCATTAGGCAAGGGGGTGTTAAGATTGGACAGCATCTGCAGATTTCGCAAGGAATAAAGCGGGTAGGGTATGTCGCTACAGAAATAGCAATCTCCGAACCAGTTCCAGGCGGTTCAGACTCTTTGATATCTGCTTTACGTACCTTTGAATTCAGCGATAGCATCCTTGAGTACAGGGTAAGGCAAGGTGAAAAACTGTCGGATATCAGCAAACGATTTTTGGTAAGTACAGAGAAACTCAAGTCTTTTAATGGATTAAAAAACTCTACCATTTCAGATGGTATGTTGTTGAAAATCCCATTGCGTGTAAACGAAGTTGTTCCAATCGTTCCTTCCTTACCCGACCCCATCAAAACCCCGAACTATTCGCTTCAAAAAAATCAAAAAACGCTACCGTTTCAACCTACTGTAAAGTCAACTAATCTGAAAATTGGGGTTTTTCTTCCGTTTAATAGAGATTCCATTGTTTTTCCACTCAAAGGATATCAGAAATTTGCTTTTGACTTTTACATGGGCGTAATGACCGGTCTCGATTCCTTAAAAAATCTTGATTTAACGGGTGATTTGTATTTTTTTGATTATCAATCAAAAGAAGAATCAATCGACCAATTAATTCGGTCAGGGAAAATAGATCGATTTGATATGTTTATAGGTCCAATGCACCCTGTGGATTGTGAGAAATTATCAGTATTCTCAGCTGAAAAAGGAATTCCATTGATTCTTCCCTTGCCATTAACAAAAATGTCTCAACAGATGATAAATAATGAGCAACTCTTTATGATTGCTTCAGAATTATCGAATCAGATTAGCATGTTGGGGAAATTTCTTGGAGAATCTTCCTTAGATAAACAAGTGGTCTTATATCAAACTGGGTTAGCCAGTGACACCACATTAGAACGTCAATTTATTCGCGATTTTTATAATCATACACCAAAAAACGTACGTTTGATTTTGGCTAATGAATCCATGTTGAAAGCATTTTCTAAAGCTACATCGCCCGTGAACGTCGTATGTCTGAGTCAGGATAAAAAACAAGTTATCCAAGTGGTTAAATTAATGCGGTCTAATAATCAAGTGTTGCTTTATGGGTTAAGGGAATGGACAGAATTGAAAGAGATTAATTCGGTGTTGGATAATCAAGGCGTGTTCAACTACATGAGCACCACATGTTTTGATTTAGAGAACCTGCGTGTGAAAAATTTCCACAAGGTATTTAGGGCGAGTTATGAAACGGATTTATCAAAATCGGCATTGCTTGGTTATGATATCATGTACGGGCTAGTTCCTTGGTTAGTAGGAGCGAACCCCATGAGGAATGGGTTGATGACAACATTCGATTATGGTAAAACGGTACAATATTATCATTCTAATCTTGGATTAGTTCGTTGTCGATTTATGAATTTCAAACATGAGCGAAATGATGGATGGAAATGAAATAGCCAAGGTGTTCCGGGAATTGCAATTAGAAATTACGCAATCTTTGGAAGCACATGATGGACAAGCGTGTTTTTCTTCGGATGAGTGGGATCGACCTGAAGGTGGTGGCGGAATAACAATGACCATGGATGATGGGCGCTTAATTCAAAAAGGCGGCGTAGCATTCTCCAAGGTTACAGGACAAATTACAGATGCCATGAAGACGCAAATGGGCATGGAGGGAGATTCGTTTTTAGCCACAGGGGTTTCGATTGTTATTCATTCCTTACATCCATTGAATCCAACCATTCACATGAATGTTCGTTATTTTGAAACCAATCAAGGGAAATGTTGGTTTGGTGGAGGAATTGACCTAACGCCAATGTATGTTGATCCGATCGCAGCAGCTCAATTTCATAAGCAATTAAAAGCGGTGTGTGATGACTTTGATTCTACGGCGTATGCCAAATATAAAGCATGGGCTGATGAGTATTTCTTTTTGCCACATCGAAATGAAACCCGAGGAGTAGGAGGTATTTTTTTCGATCATTTAATTCCGGCGTCTGAGGAAGCTAAAAATTCAACCCTCAATTTCTGTTTGTCTTTGGGTCGCCTTTTCCCTGTAATCTATAAAAACCAAACACTTCAACTGCACGAGGAGCCTACGCCTGAACAATTGGAATGGCAGGCGATTCGCAGAGCCCGTTACGTTGAATATAACCTACTGTTTGATCGAGGCACCAAATTCGGGATTGTATCTAATGGTAGAACCGAATCAATTCTCTTAAGTATGCCTCCGATGGCAAAATGGAAATACAATGTTGTTCCAAGTGAAGGATCTCCAGAATACCAAACCTTATTGGCTTTAAAGAAGGATGTAGCTTGGATTTCTTTTCTTTAATTCATTTGTTTACCTTTGCATCATAATATCTATACATAGCCGATGCTTAAACATATTTTTCTTGTTACCGGATTCGTTTTATCTGTTGTAACGTTCGGACAAGCTCCCGTAGCTAGTTTTAGTTCTGTACCTGCAGCCGTTGGTGGAACCATAACTATCTGCCAAGGATCTACAATTACTTTTAATAATACATCAAATCAGACAGTTGCCGGTACTACGTACGCATGGAATTTCGGATTGGGTGCGACACCCGCAACCGCGAACACCGCGGGCCCACATACCGTGACATATAATACAGCAACAGCTCCAACCACTACGGTGACCTTAACGGTGACTAATCCGGGCTTTCCTCCGAGTGTGTTTACTAGAACCATTGATGTGAATGCGCTACCGAATGCGGCATTGACCTTAGCTTCTATTGGTGGTGGATTTGGTACAACTACACAAGGCGGTCAGACCATTTTTAGAAATTGTGGTGCAATCGATTCTGCGCTATTTACGTTTAATGCTGCCGTAAATAATACAGTAACTCAAGTGTTCAACTGGGGTGATGGTTCCTCCTCTACCAATCTATCGATGGTAGGAAGTCAAATCACCCACGATTACCCCTTAGGGCAGTTTGTTTTAACGCACACAGTAACTCAAAATGGATGTACCAATACAGCTTCTTATATTGTGTTTAACGGAAGTGCTCCACAAGTAACGGTTACAGGTATTGGTTCTAATACATGTCTTCCTTCGCCTTATTCCATAGATATTCTTTCTAATGATGTTCCAATTACATATACCGTTAATTTTTCTGACGGTACACCTTCTTCGGTTTTTACTACAGCGAATGACACCACCATTAACCATATTTTTAACACCTCTTCATGTGGGGTTGATTATGTGTTCGCTCCAGGCTTGCCTCCAATTCCAAATGCTTATTCAGCTTCAATCGTAGCACAAAACATTTGTTCGAATAACGGTATTCCTACCGTTGTAACGGTTGGACCTATTGTCATTTCAACGGGAACAGAAGCAGAATTCAGTTACACACCTCAATCTCCAATTTGCGTTTTGGAACCGGTTACCTTCACGAATGAGACCGTAGCGGGTGAGTCGGTGAATCAAGCGGGATGTGATACTACGTATGGTTATTATTGGGAAATCACACCAAACACCTTTACAGTAAATAGTGGGAGTTTAGGTTCATCCAATGGATTTACAGGAGCTTTATACGATTACACACAATGGACAAATGGTTCAGATGATTTAGAGATTTTATTCAGTCAACCAGGAACATATTATGTTTGGCTACATACTGGAAACTCTTGTGGGCCAGATTCTACCTTGGATTCTTTAGTAATAAAACCAGAGGCTCACCTTACCTTTTCCTTACTTCAACAAACCGTATGTAGTGGTGATTCCACTGTACAGTTTACCATGACCTCAGACCAGCCTAACTATTGGATATATTGGAACATTACTGACACAACCAATATTAGTAACATCACAGTTTTGTCTGGCAGTGGAGTTACCCCAGTGGTTTTCGGTGCCTTATTGCCACAAAATAATACGAATGAAACGGGTATTATTCAAATCGAAGCAACGGTGGAGTGTTCTAGTGATTCAGCCGATGTTCATGTGATAACGGTGAACCCACAAGCCAATGCTAACGTAGATCCTTTATATTATGAATTATGTGACGGCGAAACAACAGATATTGATATTACAAGTAATTTGGATAATGTTCAATTTACATGGACCGCAACTTTTCCAAATACAATAACGGGTGCCGCGAATGGAACTGGAAGCAACATAGCACAAACCTTGAATAATTCGGGAAGCACCATTGATACAGTATTGTATTATGTTGCGGTACAAAATGCAGCGTGTCCAGGAGATACAGCAATCGTTACGGTAGCCGTTCAGCCTCAATTAGTAATTAACACGAATGTAGATTTCACGGTATGTCCAGGTACACCAATTAATCCGGCTGATTACATTTCTACGCCTCCAGGAGCTGCCATTTCTTGGACAAATAACAACACGAATATTGGACTTGGATCTTCAGGGTCTGGCAACGTTCCAACGTTCAATGCCGCATCTAATACCACAGGAAATACGATTACGGGTACCATTGATGTTGATGTGCAACTGGGCGATTGTCCGGGAGTGCAGGATCAATTCTTAATCAATGTGCTTTCTGCACCGGATTTTGATTACACTACTACGCCAACTAATGGATTAGATTGTATTACTGGTATAGGGGTTATCAACAGTGTAGTTAATCCAGCGAATTCAACCGCTTCATGGTCTGGCCCAGGCATTGTTTCAGGAGGAAACACATTTAATCCGGTAATCAACCAGCCTGGACAATATACGGTGATCCTGAACGATAATGTGAATGGATGTTCTTCAACCTATTCGGTTACCATTGAGCCACCAACTTTAATAAATATCACCTCGGTCAATATAACCAACGTATCTTGTTTTAATGGTTCGAATGGGGCAATTTCAATTAACACAGATAATGGAAATGGAAGTAACCTTGATTATACATGGAATCCATCACAAAACAATTCAGCTTCAGTAAATGGATTATCAACAGGAAACTATACGGTAACGGTTTCCAATGAAGACGGTTGTGAGGATGATACAACGGTATTTATAAGTCAACCGGGACCTATATCGATCGTTGGAATTGATTCTGTAGGCTCTGAATGTGGCGAAGCCAATGGAAGTTTATCTGTATTGGCATCGGGTGGGGTAGGTAATTTTACTTACAGCTGGTCTTCTGGAAATACGGGAGCTACTGCCAATAACATTGATGAAGGTACATTTACGGTTACTGCTACGGATGGAAATGGGTGCGCTACCTCTGAATCGTTTGATTTGGGATGTACACCTCTGATTCCTATAGTTATTCCTCAATTTCTTTCACCAAACGGAGATAACCAAAATGAACTGTGGATCATTCAAAATACGGCCCAGTACCCCTCGATTAAGGTCACCGTTTATAACCGATGGGGCAGTGTAGTTTATGAAGCAGAACCATATAACAACGATTGGAATGGTCACCTGAAAGGAACTAATCCCAATCCGTTGCCAGCAGCTACCTATTTTTATGTAGTAGATACGAATAAGAAATCACAAGATCCTTATCAAGGATATATCGAAATTCAACCATAATATGAGACGAATTAGTTTAATAACGCTGTTCATACTTGTTGGTACAGGTATGAAGGCCCAGCAGGATGCACAAACATCCATGTATTTCTTTAATCCATTGCAGTTTAACCCGGCATATGCAGGAACCAAAGGAGAATTAAACATCACCGGCGTTACCCGTGCTCAATGGGTGGGCTGGGATGGAGCTCCGAATACGCAATTCTTGTCGGTTCATTCGCCTGTGCTTAGAGAAAATATTGGGGTTGGAGCAAACGTTGCTTACGATAAAATCGGATCACGTTCGGGGTTAAATGCCATGGCGAACTTTGCGTACCATATGCGTTTGAATAAAAATGATATGCGACTTTCCTTAGGCTTATCTGGTGGAATTCAACAATACGGGTATGATTTTTCAAACTTGATTGTAACCGACCTTACCGATCCTAATTATACAACTGCATACCGCGAAACGAAAGCGAATTTTGGTTTTGGTGCGTATTTGCACACAAATAAGTTTTACGCCGGGTTTTCATTACCGAGGCTAATTAAACGCAACATCGATAATAATACTGGAAACTCTTACCTGCAACGTCATTTGTATGTAATGGGAGGCTATGTTCACAAAATTAATACAGGGTTGATCCTTAAGCCGTCAGTGTTAATTAAATATACGGGAAGCGGACCGCTTATCGCGGATTTAAATGTATCCGCACTGTATCTTGAGCGCTTTTGGTTCGGAGCAGTGTATAGAACAACAGATTGTGCCGGAGTTAACTTCTCTTATCAAATCAATAAATTTTTAATGGCTGGTTATGCATTTGATTTCCCATTAAATGGTAAAATGTTGAATCAATGGGGAACTCACGAAATTGTGGTTTCATTTGGTTTAAAAGGTAAAAATAATGCAATTCAAAGTCCTCGATATTTTTAATATGAAACGAATTATAACCGCATTTGCTTGTCTGGTCGTATTGGGTTTACAAGCACAAACAAATAGAGCAGATTATGCAGCGAAACTTTCTTTAGAATACCGTTTTGCTGACGCATTACCCGTATGGGAGGAGTTGTCGACTATAGAGCTTAAAAAACCGAAAGGTGATTTAAATGTTTTACGCAGTACGGTGCACGCTGCGTATATGTCAGAAGCTTATGGTAAGGCAGCCTATTGGTCTCAAAAGTTGACAAAAACAACAGATATAGACCAGGATTGGGTGGTTTATGTAAACGCGTTAAAATATTTGAATCAAGGCGCTCGCGTTTCTCAACTTTTGGATTCCGCATTAATGAAGTTTCCATCAAGTGAACGATTAGTAGGATTGAAAAAATCGTTACCAATGTTTCAGTCGAATTTAACTGATTCATCTGATTATCAAATTCGATTGTATCATGAGGGTAATGGGGGCGAAGTTTACGGCGCATTTCCGAATCCAAAAGGAGGGATTCTATTTGTTTCTAATGAATATAATCACGCTGCAGTAAATCGAAATTATCCGCGAACTGGTCAGTACTATTCGGATGTTGCATTTTATGATTCAATAGAATCGACTAAAAAATATAAGTTCTACCAAAAGCCTTTTTGGATTGATTTCTTTTATAAAAACCAATGGAGAGACTACGATAAAACCCGTGCGCATGATGGACCGGTTTCATTTAATCCCGATAATACGATGTTGTTTGTAACCACGAATTATAACGAGAAGGATAAAGAAGATTTATTAAAATTTAGACGATTAAAGCAATTGGCATATTATGTAGACGGAGATGTCCTTACCCCACTTGATTTTCCGTTTAATTCAATTCAGTTTTCTACAGGACATGCCATCATGGATGCTAAAGGAACCGTCTATTTTGTTTCTAATCGTCCGGGAAGTATGATTAAATCGATCAATGGAAAGGATACCACCTACAGTTCGGATATTTGGAAAACCACCTTTGATTTCGATACAGAAGAGTGGTCTAGCCCTGTAAATCTAGGGGATAAAGTAAATACCTCAGAAGATGAGTTGTTTCCATTTATTTCAAATTGGGGTAATTTATATTTCAGTTCTTATGGATGGAATAGCATGGGCGGATTGGATGTCTTTGTTTCGGAATTGGACGGTAACGAACCAGCACACATCGGTGCGCCATTAAATTCAGCAGCGGATGATTTTTCTTATTATGTAGATGAAGAAACCGGAAAAGGTTATTTTTCTAGTAACCGTGAAAAATTCGTAGATAAAATTTATGCTTTCAATAAGCCCGTATTTAAGGCTGATTTAAAAGTTAATCTGGCAGATTGTAAAGGAAAAAGTATTAAATCTCAAAAGATTACGATCACGGATTTAAAGACGAATAAATCGAGTGAGATTACTACAAATGACAAAGGGCAATCAGAGGCGTTTGAATTGGTTCGAAATCACGAATATCGAATTACCTATAAAGGTACGTCAAGCTTTACTGCAGATACCGCATTATTCAAAGCAACAGAACCGGGTAGCTCTACGGTTAATTTGACTTCTTATTTTAAGCAGTATTTCAATAAGCTTACGGTAACCAAAGACGTAACCGAGGATTTGAGCGAGATCTTACTTGATATTTACCGTAAAGACGGTAATGTGGTCCAAATGAAAATTGCTTCTGGAGCTTCGTATGTATGGAATAGTCAAGGAGCCAATGTGGTTGATTCTATTTTAATGACTTCCGTGAATTGTGAAAAACAAACATTTGTTGTTCCAGTTGTTAAAACAGGTAATTGTGTAGATACCATTCCATACAATGTAGCCTTGAAATCAGTGAGTGAAGAGAATTTCTTACGCTTGGAATACGTACTTTACAATTTCGATAAATCATTCCTGCGTCCGGAAGGAAAGGCAGAACTTGACAAGCTGGTAAACTTTTTAAACAGTAACCCGAATGTAATGCGTGTTGAATTAGAATCTCATACCGATTCCAGAGGGTCTGATAAATATAACTTGAAATTATCTCAAAGTAGAGCGAGAAGTTGCTACGATTATTTAATCAGTAAAGGGATCAGTAAGAATCGAATCAAAACAAAAGGATTTGGAGAAACTAAGTTGAAAAATGAGTGTTCGAATGGTGTTTATTGTACCAAAGAAAAACACCAAGCCAATCGCCGTACTGAACTTATTCTTGTTACTAAGGATAATGCAATACTTGATAACAATAAACTAGAAGATCGGCATTAAGCGATGAGTGAATTGAGTAAAAGACCGCAAGGGTTAATGATTCTGTTGGTATTGACCTTTATCAATACAGGTTCTTCTATTTTCTTTGGTTTGCTAACCCTTTTGTTTTTCAAGCCATCAGAGGCAGATTTAAAAAAGGAACGTCTTGAGATGGCAAAATCTATTGTTGAATTAAAGGATTTGGGACTTAATTCATTGGTTGATTTACTTGAACGTGTTCAAGCGATGACTGAAGCCCTTAGTGGTTATTTTTATGAAACCAATATTGTCAATATTTTCATCGCCCTGCTAGGTGCAGCCGCTGCTTATTTTATGTTGAAACGAAATCAACTGGGTTTTCATGGGTACATCATCTATAATTTATTAGCGAGTGGAAGCATCTATTTCTTCATTTCACCAAGCTTAATACCCTCTGTGATTTTAATCGTTAATCTTTGTATTTCTCTAGTCTTTGTTTTGTTGTATGCAAGACACCTGCCTTGGATTAAAGGGGAGGGTTAAAATATCTTCCCTGGATTCAAGATTCCTTTTGGATCGAATACCTTTTTGATTGATCTCATTAATTCTAGCGTTACCTCAGGGAAGGCAATGGGCATGTACGGACGTTGAACGTATCCAATTCCATGCTCCCCAGAGATTGTCCCACCCAACCGAACAACCTCTTCGAAAATCTCGCTAATTGCTTTTGGAAGCTCATGTTCCCATTGGACTTCGCTTAATTCCCCGCGAATAATATTCACATGCAGGTTGCCATCGCCCGCATGACCATAACAAACCGATTTAAATCCATAGCGATCACCTACTTTTTTAACATGGTCGAGTAAATTTGGCAATTGAAAGCGAGGAACTACGGTATCCTCTTCTTTATATACGGATTGCGTTTTAACGGCCTCTCCAACTTTTCGGCGTAAATTCCAAAGTGCCGCTTTCTGAGCTGCCGAATCAGCAAACAAGATTTCATCCGTTTCAAACGCTTCCAATACCGCAAATAGTTGTTCTGCTTCACGCATCAATTGATCTTGATCAAAGCCATCTAATTCAATGAGTAAATGCGCTTGATGAGTATCAGCCACCGGAATGGTCTCATCACCCGTAAATGCTTTTGCCCATAATAAGGCATCGCGCTCCATGAACTCCATGCCGCTCGGTATAATTCCTGCTTTGAAGATTGCCGGAACTGCAGCACATGCTGTATTCGCATCGAAAAATGGAACCAAAAATAACACGTCATGAGTAGGGTGAGGTAGTAGCCTAAGTACAATTTTTGTAATAATTCCTAATGTACCTTCCGAACCAACCAGTAACTGAGTTAGGTTGTATCCAGTGGCATTCTTTAACACATTGGCGCCTGTCCAAATGATTTCACCTGTTGGAAGCACTACTTCAAGATTGAGCACGTAATCTTTTGTTACTCCATACTTTACAGCTTTTGGTCCGCCCGAATTTTCTGATACATTTCCACCAATAAAACAAGAACCCTTACTCGCTGGATCCGGGGGATAAAACAAGCCGTGCTCTTTTACAGCTTGTTGCAACACTTCGGTAATAACACCGGGTTGCGTGGTAACTTGTAAATTGTCCGTATCGATGTGAAGGATTTGATTGAATTTTTCCATTGAAATTAGTACACCTCCATGCAAGGGCAAGGCCCCACCGCTTAATCCAGTTCTAGCGCCAGCGGGTGTAACAGGTATGGAATGTTCATGGCAGTAGCTCATGATTTTCGATATCTCTTCGGCAGAACTCGGTATCATAACCAATTCCGGTGGAAAAACAAAGTCCTCTGTTTCATCATGACCATAAGCCAATAACTGCGCTTGATCTTCATGGAATTTAATGCCTAAGGAACTTAGGTATTTAAACTGTGGTTCGGTTAACTGTGCCATATGGATACAAAAATGGGAATAAATCAGGTATCCGAGTTCATCCAAGTACAACATTATACCCCTTGTTGATGAAAAATACAAATCGAATCCAGCCGAACCGCACCGCGATATGTTGGTATAAATTCCTTATTTTTACAACAAATAATTACCTTGAAAGATACCTTTATCATTGACGGAATTCGTACACCAATCGGGAGTTTTGGTGGCGGACTATCCGCGGTGCGTGCGGATGATTTATTAGCACTTACCATGAAATCGCTTGTTGAACGTAACTCTGCACTGGACCCATCGCTTATTGAAGATGCCATTATGGGCTGTGCTAATCAAGCAGGTGAAGATAATCGGAATGTTGCTCGAATGGCAACCTTATTGGCCGGTTTACCAACTTCCATTGGCGGGGAAACAGTAAATCGCTTGTGTGCCTCAGGCATGGCTGCGGCGGTAAATGCATCTCGTGCCATAAAAGACGGGGCAGGGGATTTATACCTCGCTGGAGGTGTGGAGCAAATGACACGCGCCCCCTTTGTACTTTCTAAAGCTGGTGCAGCCTATGGACGTGACCAACAATTATATGACTCGTCGTTTGGTTGGAGATTTATTAATCCCCAAATGGAAAAATTATACGGCGTAGATAGCATGGGGATGACGGCTGAAAATTTAGCCGATCAATTCGCGATTTCACGAGAAGATCAGGATGCCTTTGCCTATTGGTCTCAGCAAAAGGTATTGCAAGCAACAGAACGCGGATTTTTCGCGGATGAATTGGTGCCGGTTGTGATTCCTTCAAAGAGAGGAGAGCCGGTTGTTTTTTCAACAGACGAATTCCCGAAAGCTTCAACCAGCATCGAAAAGTTAGCCTCCCTCAGGCCTGCGTTCAAATCCAACGGTACAGTTACAGCTGGAAATGCCTCTGGATTGAATGATGGGGCCATTAGTTTATTGATTGGTTCCGAAGCTGGTGTGAAACATGTTGGGAACAAACCCCTGGCGCGTATGGTTAGTGCGGCAATCAGTGGGGTAGAGCCACGCATCATGGGCATTGGTCCGGTTGAAGCATCACGGAAAGCCTTGCAACGGGCAGGTTTAACCATGGATCAGATGGATGTGATCGAATTGAACGAAGCCTTTGCAGCACAGGTATTAGCGTGTACACGTCAGTTAGGTCTGGCGGATAATGACCCTAGAATAAATCCAAATGGCGGTGCAATCGCTTTAGGACATCCGCTGGGAATGACCGGCGCACGTATTTTATTAACGGCGGCAAGACAGTTGAACGCAACGGGAAAACGTTACGCATTGGTTTCCATGTGTATCGGTGTGGGGCAGGGGTATGCCACCATAATTGAACGCGTGTAATGAAGCAGTATATTTTCTTAGTTGGATTGGTTATTGTCCTCGCAAGTTGTAAGAAGCAAGCTACGTCTTGGGATACCGAATTAGGTGCACCGCTCATCAATGACACCTTAGATTTATCTAAATTAACAGACAACAACACCTTAGTTGCGAACGCAGGAGGGACTTTAGATCTTGATTTAACAAAAACCATTTTAGATCTTGGATTGTCTGATATCGTTTCTATCCCGGATACCCAAGTGGTTCAGATTTTCAATCCGACCATTGCGCTGAATGTGCCGGCTGGATTCAATGTGTTTAATGAAACAGAAGAGCATACCATCGATATTCCTGGTGTTCAGCTCAAGAAAATTCGGGTATTTAGTGGAAAGATTGACCTTAAGGTGTATAATCCACTGCCTACCAGTGTTACGTTTAATGTGACCTTACCCGGAGTATACAACAATGGCCTCTTGTTTCAACAATCTCTGACGGTAGGAGCGGGTGATAATGCCAATCCAACGGTTGGTTCAGGCTCCCTGGATCTTTCGGGATATGAAATGGATTTACGAGGAATAAATGGGATTTCTTTTAATATTTTGCAAGCGTCTGTTGTCGCAGTTACTGATCCTGCAGGACCTGCGGTGAGCGTCACCCCATCGCAGCAATTTAAGGTGGAAGCTACCTTGAAAGATATCGCGTTGGATTATGCGCGTGGATATTTTGGTAATCAAGTATTTACCGATACTACGGCCTTAACTGTGGACTATTTGAATAACATTGTTTCAGGTTTAATTGATGTAAATAACATCCAATTGAATTTGTCCCTTTCAAACGGAATGAAGGTTCCTGTAAAGAGTGAATTAAGCCTCATCGAAAACGTAAATAGTACGGGAAATACCGTTTCGCTCTCGGCGCCATGCATCGGGCAAGACTTATATTTAGCGCCGGCTACTGGTGCATGGAATAACCTTACACCTTCCGTTCAGCAGGTTCAGATCAACTCACAGAACAGCAACGTGGAACAGGTATTCGAGAATTTAGGCGCTACCTTAAATTTGGGATACAACATAACCATCAATCCCAACGGGAATGTGAATGGGGGCTGGGATGAGATTTTTTCTACCAGTAGATTGAAAGTGGAGTTGCATGCACAAATGCCCCTGCAATTGCAAGCAGATCAATTAACCTTAGCGGATACCTTTGCTGTTAGCTTGAATCAGAACAATGCAAAAACACATGTGAGCGGTGGGTATTTTCAACTCGATGCGTCGAATGCCTTCCCGATGCAGTGCCAAATGAAGTTATCCTTTCTAGACGCGAACTCCCAAGTAATTGAAGAAACCATAGGGGATGCCTTGGTCTTAAGCGCCGTGGCTGGTACACCGAATGCATCAGGAATGTATGTTAAGAATTCAAGCGTCAAATTCTACCTATCCAAGACGCTGATGGAACAAATTAATCAGGTGAAGTATATTCGCGTGGAAGGAATTTTGGATACTCCCAATCCTTCGGGTTCCGCAAATCAACAAGTGTCTATTCCAATGGGAGCGTTTTTGCATGTGCGTCTCAAAGCCAAATTACAAACTCAAATCGTCTACTAATGAAGAAGCTTCATGCAATTTGGTTCGTTTTTTTCGTGTATGTGGGATTTGCACAACCGTTAAGGTCTTATGATGTGGATTCAAGCTATGCGGGAAAACAATTGATCCTGGTAAATGGAACGGTAGATTATAGCGCATCAACCATGCGTAACGAAGTACTGAATCCCTTGATTTTCGGAGGGTACATCGATTCCGCAGCTAAAAGTCGTTCGATGGATGCAGACAAACCCTTTAATACCGTCGGTTTTGAAGCAACGGCAAGCTATACGCACTATGTTTCGTTGAAAAACAAGGAAGGATTTCCTTCGCGATGGATGATTGGACCCACACTAGGAACCACCTTTATGGGTTCGTTAAAATATACCTCAGACCTTTATACCTTAGCCTTTTATGGGAACGAACCCTTCTTGGGGAAATATGCAGATTTTTCCTATTCTGAGGCAAGTTATTACCAGTTTCAAACCCTTGGTGTTTCACTCTTTGATCGCTTGAGTCAATCTTCTGCAAGCTTGAATTTGGTGGGATTGAACTCGTATTACAAAGGCACCCTGGGCGGACTTGACCCGATGAAGTTTTATTATTCATCTGAAGGAGATAGCATCTACGGGATTTGTAATGGCTCTTTTAGTCAACTTACGTCGCCAGCTTATTTCAAAGGGCTAGGATTAGCATTAAGCGGTGATTATCGTTTTAAGATTGCAAATGAAGAAACAGGGAAATCCATGAGCATGCAATTGAGCGTAAGCAATCTAGGGTTCGCGGTAAGTAATCAAGTTCAAACACAAACGCTTGATACCTCCTTTGCCTTTGGTGGATATACCTTATCGCAACTCATTAATCGCGATGGATTACTGGCACCGGGTTTCTCATATGCAGACAGTTTACTAGAAACAGAAACGCGCAGCAAGGTCATTTTCCTACCGGCAAGCATTCAAATCTTCAATGTGATAAATACGCAAAGTACGGCACGCATTCAGCCTTCTTATGGGTTTCGAATGATTTTGATTCCTGGATATATACCCTATGTATATGCGGGCATGGTGACAAAAATCATCCCCGGTTTACACCTCGGCTTGTGCGCGAGTTACGGCGGATTTTCTGGGTTTAAACTGAATTCCGCCATTCACTATAACCACAAACGCCTCAGCTTGGGTATAGGTTCCGACAATGTGATCGGACTGGTGTCTAAACGTGCATTTGGTAAATCACTTTCAATCCGCTTGCGATGCGATATTTAATCTTAACTACATTCGGTTTCCTTTCCTGGTTGATGTATGCACAGGGAAGTTTTTATACTCAATATTCAGGTTCAGAATACGACATGGGTCATGGGGTTGTTCAATTGCCCGATTCAAGCTATGTAATCACTGGACGAAGTGGAAGCTGGGGAGATAATGCGGAGGCATACCTGTTGAAAATTGCAAAAAATGGCGCGTATCAATGGAGTCAACACTACGGATCATATGAATTTGATGAAGGACGACGCGTGATGTCGCATGCAGTGAATGGACTCTATGTGGCCGGTAGTTCCATGGTCAATCAAGCCACGGCGTATGATCTTTATCTCTTGAATACCGACCCCAACGGAAACTTAACTTGGGAAAAACGGGTTGATTTGGGTGGATGGGAATTCACCAACGATGCCATCTTGACCTTTGACGATGGAGTTGTTATGGTTGGATCTTCGCAAGACCCAAATTCCAGCAATTCCCGTGGATTTATCGTGAAGACCAATGCGGCAGGAGACACCTTGTGGACTCGTTATATAGGGGGAACGGAAACCAATGCGATTCATACCGTTTTGGAATTACAAGACAGCATATACGTGGTTGCAGGCACGTATTACAATGTAGATTCTACCTTAAATAAAGGGTTTTTAGCAGCATATCACGAAAATGGTACGTCGTTGTGGTTTACGTCGATTGGTGATCAAGGTGCATTTGGGATAACGGACATGACGATCAACTTGAATCGATTTAACTTGACTGGGTGGAAGTATGACCCTGTGTTGAATGAGCACGACAACTACACCGGGCGCTATGAGTTTAATGGGAGTTTATTTTATGAATCTGTCTATGTGAATCCGGGAGATGTGATTCTAGACGAAGTAACCTTGAATGGTTCACAAACGAAGTTGTATGTGGGCTATAGAAACGAAAACTTAAGCAATCCGAATTTCGGCATGGATATAACCCTTGGGCGGTTTAATACGAATTTCGATTGGGATAATGGTCCGATTTATATAAATCACGGGGGAGATGAAAAGGTGGAACAATTTATTCCAACCTTGGATGGTGGTGCCTTGGCGGTGGGTTGTATTACGTACCCAATGAATGGTGGTTCATCTGTCTTTGCGATGAAGATCGGTCCGAACGACGAATTCCAAATGGTTATCGGAAATGAACCGATGCTCCCACTGGTTGCCACAGAACCAATGGATGGGCTAGGCGTTTCCTTATTCCCAAATCCAATGCATGACCTTTTAAGCATTACACTTGCACAAGGAAATGGCCTGGTATCATTTCATGACATGAACGGAATATTAGTTTTTAACCAAGAAATCGAGGCAGGAAAAACCCTGATCAATGTTTCCGAGCTTGCAGCCGGAGTTTATTTTATTCGATACGCAGGAACTACCTGGAAATTCATCAAACTATGATTCGATTTTTACTTGTTTTCCTGGTTGGCTTCAGCTGTTATGGTCAGGTGTTGC